>SDNM01000265.1 GCA_004524385.1 Promethearchaeota archaeon | reverse complement strand
TTAATTTTGTTTCCTTCTGAACTAAAAGAATCTTTTTCAAGCGTAAAAAAGAAAGAGTCATCTCGAATTAACTTTTTTCCGGTTTTTTCAAAAACCATATCTTCTATTAAATTAATTATTTGAGATTCTCCTAAGTTGATTAACTTAATTTTGTTTTTCATTAGACAAGATTTAAAATTTTATTAACATTAATATTTAATAACTTGAAATACGAGCCTCTGTGGCTTAGCGGTACATCATGATTAGTAAAAAATGGTCCGTAATAGCAGCAGATTCGTAATCTGCAGGTCGGGGGTTCAATTCCCCCCAGAGGCTTTATACTTCTTCTGTTAGTACAAATTTTTTTACAATTTGTAATGCTAGCATTCGGAAAGCATCTTCAATATTTTCTCCCGTTTTCGCTGATGTTTCGACGTAAGCTAAACCAAATTTTTTTGCTAATTCTTCCCCTTCGATGGATTTAACCTCTCTCTTATCCTCTAAATCAATTTTATTACCAACTAATATTAAAGTAATGTTTTTTACTATTTGTATGGTATCCACATACCATTTTTTTATATTCTCAAAGGTTTCTCGTCTTGTTACGTCAAAAACTAAAATTCCTGCTTCAGCATTAGCAACGTAGGAATTTCTTACGCGCTTAAACTGAGCTTGTCCAGCGAGATCCCATATAATCCAGCGAACCTTTGACTTTAGACCTTCGAAATCGCATTCTTTTTTCATTATAGACGTTCCGATTGTTGCCTTATAATCCGTTTCAAATTCGTTCTCAACAAATCGATGAACCATGCTAGTCTTACCAACAGAGCCATCACCCCCCAAAATTAATTTGTAGGCATATTCTCCTGCCTCAATCTTAATCTGTTGTATTTTATCTATTTTACGCTCTATATCTTTAGTAGATTTCTCTTTAGTAAGGCTCGGAATAACTGGACTTACAGAACGTCCATCAAAAATTCGGGCGATCTTCTCAGCAGCTAAATAGGCGTATGGGAAAACGGGATCGATCATTGCAATAGCATCTAATATGGTTACGAAAATAGCATCTGGGCCAGCTTCACAAAAAATAAGTCTGTAATCCTCGGTGTCAAACGTTCCAGTGCCAAAAGATCCGGAAGAAAATTCTTTCGTTATTCTATTAAGTACAGGTTCGACTAATGATGATATTCCACCCACAATCTCCTCGTCAATTGATTTCTCTAGTTTTTTATCTTCTGAGAATCCTGCTACTGCTTCTATCACTAATCCTTCGCGATTTACAATAACAGCACCGGTTAATTCTTTTCCCACTTCTTGTCTATACCATTTGAGTAAGGCTAGCAATTTTTTTCTATCGACTGACATCATTATTAGCTAATAATTTTTGTGATTTCTTCTATTATAACTAGAATCTAATAATATTTATAATTTTCAAAAAAATAAAAATGATGGAATAAAAACTTTCAATATTATTGAATAATTATTGGTTGTAACCAAAAAAAATTTTAAAAAACAAAAAAAATTTTAAGATCTCACATATTAATTATTTCAGTATCAAAGATAACGATAATTATCCTTCTATAAAATTCTATGCAGAGGTTGCCAAGTCTGGTCTACGGCGCTAGGCTGAGGTCCTAGACTGAGATTCTCAAATTTTCTCGGAGGAAATGACACAGGTCTTCGTGGGTTCGAAAAATGTTCAAATTCTTGAATATTCGTAAATCCCACCCTCTGCAATTTATTATTATATTAGCAGTCTAAAATCAGCAAACGTAATTATTTATTAGAAAAAATCAGACAGCTTTTGTTGTTTAATTTTAGGATTATTAGTCAAGCTCTCAACATATTCTTGTATTAATTCCATACGTTGACTGGTATATTGGTCTAATTCAAATTCTTTACAAAGCTTAAGTGAACGAGGTATATATTTTTCGATACCTCCTCGATTTACCGTTAAGATTAATCTATTTCCACAACTTGTACAATTACCATTATTTGATATAGGGGGCCTCCTAAATTTAGCGTTACATTTTACACATCTAAATTCTTGTAAGCCAAATTTTCTTAAATTACCTAAAATATCTGGATTAAAATGAGACGTTAAGATCTTTTTAACTACATTTTTAGCATTTACCGCCTTAATAATTTTTGCTATATGTAATTGACTATCAATTTTTTCATTCATTTCTCCAATCTTGTATTTACTCATAATAGGACCATTGTTAATATCATCTGTAGGAATATTAAATCCAATATTTTCATACTGTTCCGAAGTCCCTAAACGACTTTTAATCAAATTCATGGTCGGTTCTATCTCTGAAGGAGATGCAAACCGTTCAGTTGCCTCGTAAAATTCTAAAGGGTATCGATACAATGTATCTAAGTTGTGTGCTTCTGTGTCAATTTCATTTGGATCTAATATTGTACCAATAACTAAAGTTGCATCCATTCTACCTCCAATTTTACTTGGTAAATAATATCTTGAAAAATTCAATAATGGATCTAAAAGAAGCATTATCCCATCTTCATCCCCATCACAGTTGCGCCTTTTGGCAGCATGCCAATAAGGGTGGGCATATATTGCTCTAGCAGGGGAAAAGCCAATTATTCTACCAATAATTCCAGCACTTGTATGTGGAGCTAGGCCAACAACAAGATGTCCGATAAGATCTTTTCTTTCGGAAACATTATAAAATCGATTCATTTTATAATAAGATTCTAATTCGTCATCCAAAAAGCTAGCGACTTTAATAAAGTAATCTGCGCAATCATCAGAAAGCAATATATCTTGAACTTTTAACTCAAGAATTTGACCTTCTTCCTGCAAAGGTTCTCCCTTGAAATCGTGTTTATATCCAAGTTCTTTAAGTTTTTTAACGGAAGTTCCAATTTCTCTAGGCTTAAAATGAGTTAAAGGGATATCTGTAGCGTCATATCTTATTTCAGCAGTTTTATAAACTAGAACATTATTTTTCGCTCTAAGTATGCCTTTTTCAATCGGTTCAGATACTTTGAAATTATTTGTTAAGCCAAAAATTCCTTTAAATTTTTTTGGAAAAGGTAATTTCAACGATTTTAATATATTTCTAATGTGATTCTTAATATTGAATTTGGCCTCGTCGGAGAATTTTAAAGTTGAACCACATTGGGGACAATTTTCGTTGTTTGAAGGGTAAAGTTTTTTGCATTTTATACATATCTTTTGAATTTCGGTGTGTTGGCCGCAGTTAGAACAAATATTAAATATAGAAACTGCTCCACAATTAGGACATTTTTTCCTACAGATATCTATATTTATTTTTCCAATTTCGATAGCTTTCTCTACTAATCTTGAATTCCCAACTTTATCGCTTAAAGGAAACAATGTATGAATGCCTTTCATGCTCTTCCTTTCAGATTTTTCGGGACGTCCCATACGCGAGCCCATAAAATAAGGTGCTTTATCCTTT
>SDNM01000264.1 GCA_004524385.1 Promethearchaeota archaeon | reverse complement strand
GGTGTAAAACTTGCTTTAGCAGCTGGAGCCAGCTATGTAGCAAGAACGACCGTTGCTCATCCACGTACTCTTATGAAATACTTTAAAAAAGCATTAAATCATAAGGGTTGTTCCGTGATTGAAATTGTTACTCCTTGCGTGACTTATTTTGGACGGAAAAATTTAGATAGTTTAGGTAGGGAAATAGGAGGGGAGAAAGGTGATAAAATGGACTCTGGTGGAAAAATGATTGATTGGATAAAAAAAGTTACGGTGCGAAGAAATCAAGCAAAATTCATGAGCGAAGAGGAATTATTTAATAAATACGTTATTGGAGAATTTAGATATGAACCAGATAAACCTGAGTATTCAGAAAAATATGAAAAAATTCAGCGGATTGCTATGGAGGAAAAATAATTAAATCAAGAATTAAAAATCATCCTTAAAGGCATGAAGGATGTCAAAAAGAACGCTTTATAAACAGTATTGTTATTATAATTTTTTTTTGTTTTATTATAAATTATTTTTGATTATATTTAATTTTCCAAACCATCTGCTTGAATCCATGTATCCATCTTGATATAGAACTTGGAAAGCGTGAAGTTGTATTTAAGGTTGAAATTCTCATTTTTTACTCCCATTCTAAGGATGTATGTGCCCTAATATTCCAAAATCGTGCCGCTGGTTAACGATTCTGAAATTTAATTTAAAATTAAAATAGCTCTAAACTAAGAATTCTCTATATTCAATTTTGTATACATTTAAATATTTTGTCACACATTATTAAAATGATGATAAAACTTGATTCGTCATCGTTAATCATTTCATTAAAGATGGATTATATTGATATCTTGATTAGATTATATGGTGAACTTGTAATCACTAAAGCTGTCAATCATGAAGTTATTATTAGGGGGAAAAAAATGAATAAACCTAAAGCTTTAATTGGCGAAATTTTAATAAAAGAAAAAAAGATACAAATTCATAAAGTTGAGAAGGATTTAATGGATTTAAGATTAGGATTAGGAGAAACGGAAATAATTCATAACTCAATAGAACAGAAATGTCCATGCTTGATAGAGGATAAAAAAGCAAAAAGAATTGGAGAAAATCTTAATGTAGATGTAAGAAGTATTTCGATTTCATTACTTGAAGCATATTTGAATAAATTAATTGATGATAAAGAATTTGAAGACTTTTTAATCAAGTGGGTCAGATATGCAACACCATCATATGATGAAGTGTATTTTGTAAAAAAAATGAAGGAGTTGATTACATAATAAATGACAAACCTGTCTGTGAGAATGAAAAAGGATACATTAGATGAGTTAGATCGCATCGCAGCCTTGCTCGGAGTGGATAGGGCTACAATTGTTAGAAAAATTATCGATAATGGAATTGTTCAACAAAAAGTTGAAGTTGCAATTGATTTGTATCTAAAAGGAGATACATTAGAACGAGCAGCAAATATTTCTGGTGCTCCTTTATGGGATTTATTTGAAGAAATTAAAAGACGAGGTATCACATCGAAATTTGATATAGAGCAAGAAAGAGATACTTATATTCGTGTCTTTGGAAAAGAAAATAAGAATCTGATTGATCTTATTAAAGAGATTAAATAATAGTTAATTATTGTATCGTCTTCTTTTCATTTTCCCTCTTAGTTTTAACCATCCTTTTTTACATTAATTATAAATTATTATTTCAACTTTGACAATAATTAATTAAGTTGCCTAACTTAATACAATTAACTATTAATTTTAATTTAGGAAGTGTTAAAAATCAATAGATATGAAATACGAATAGCGGGATTTGGTGGACAATATTTTAGAGATTTCCTCTTTGTGTTTAAGGTGTAATCACGCTATCCAAAATGATAACAATGGCAAGTGCGATATATGAAAATTTAGCTGCGACTCAAACGGAAGCTTACAGTGCCGCTGCTAGAAAATCATTATAAACGAATGATTTAGCAAAAGGTGGAAGGTGTTGGGCTGAAGTTGTGGTTGATTTGGATAGAGACACAAAACAAATAGATTATCCTAAAGCTTTAATGCCTTATGATTTTTTAATTGTTCTTTCTGAGGAATCTGCTAAAGATATCAAACGAGATTCTTTAAAAGAAGGAGATAATACCGGCTATTTAATATGGGATCCTTCCACAATTAATAAATTCAGGCTAGCAAAAAAATTTAAATCTTTACGCATACCAGTTCAGCGAATGGCTTTAGAAAAATTTGAAGATACAGTTTATGGGAATTCAATTCTCTTTGGAGCGTTTACAGCTCTTTCAAAAATTTTCTCCGAGGAAGCGGCAATTGAGACTATCAAAAATTTTGTACCAAAAGCCACTTTAGAAAAAAATTTAGAAGCTTTTGAACTTGGAAAAGTCGAAGCAGAATATTTTTTAAAAGAACTTGAGGGGGAAAAAAAGTAAGATGCAGATTGAAAAAGTAAAAAAAGGCTGGCAAGAGCTCGATTCTGAAATCATCAAAACTGGTAAATGCGTCTATTGTGGGGCATGTGCAGCGTTTTGTGCAAATATTAAATTTGACCCCGAGAAAGAAATTCCTATAGAAGATGGATCATGTAAAGATATTAACACTTGTCGAGATGGTTTTGGTTTATGTTATAATATCTGTCCAAAAACAGGAACTGATCAAATACCATTAAATGTTTTGGATAGATGGGTATTTGGCAAAGAACACGATAAAATTTTGGGGCATTATATAAAAATTGTTTCAGTAAAGCTCACTGATGAAGCAGCAGCAAAAATTCCTATACAAGCAGGACCCTTAACTGCTCTATTAAATATAGCTATGGAAGCTGGTTTAATTGATGCCTCAATAATAACTGATAAAGACGAAAATTTTAGACCTTTTCCGATAATTGCTGAAAACCAAAATGATTTATTCAATGGTATAGGATATAAACCCAGCCAAAGTCCTTCGCTTTCTTTAGTGGGAGATGCTATTAACAAAGAATTTACTGATATCGCAATTGTAGGAACTCCATGTCAAATTCAAGCTTTAAGAAAATTACAAAATCACCCAGGCTTCGATTTTGAGGCATATGATTTGATTTCATTAGCAATTGGAACATTTTGTTTTGGTACCTTTTATAATCAACAATTAGCAAAATGTTTTAATGAATATGATATAAATTCGAGGGAAATTAAATCTATTAATTCAATTAAAAACGATTTTAAAATGAAAATTAAAACAGAATCTGGAGAGAAAAAGATTCCTCTAAATTATTTATATGATAATTCAGTCAGGCATGCTTGTTTTTCTTGTTCTGATTATACTGCCTCATTTGCAGATATCTCTGTAGGAAATGTCGGGAGCGAAGAGGGCTGGAGAACTCTAATTATTAGAACCCCAAGAGGACAAGAAATTTTCGATTTAGCTGTAAATCAAGGAATTTTTGAAGTAAAAAATCTTGATAAAGATAATG
>SDNM01000263.1 GCA_004524385.1 Promethearchaeota archaeon | reverse complement strand
TATGAATATACTTATGAAGATGAATTAGTAGAAGTTGTATTATATCTTAGAGACAACGCAAAACCATGTTCAATAATACTACGTCAAGATTTCGACTCAGCCGTAATATTCAGGATGCTTTATGATATGAGTGTAAAATCCTGGTTTCTAAATAAAAATTCAACTTATGAGGAACTTTTATTAGAGATTCAACAGAGGAGTATTAAATATCTTATTTTTCCCAAGGATTATTTTTATGATGGCAGTATAGAGGATCGCCTAAGTAATAATCCGAAATTTGATGAAAAAGTAGATAATGATGAATATATATTATTCAAGATATAAAGCTTAAAGGTGATGGCATCGAATATTATAAGACTTACAACAAGAATTTATCCAGATAAAGCGGGACCAGCTGTATATGCATATTTGCTATCGAAATACGTCTCAGAAAAATATTTTAATATGTTTAATATAACTTGTAGACCAGATGGATTTACAGATAAAACTAAAGTAGTTAATTCTCATTTTAAGATTTATTATTTACCTATAACTTCACCACGTTGGGATACTGGAGCCTTCAAACAATTGTTATTTTTAATTAAATTTGGATTTTATTCCTTCAAGAGATTATTGAAAATCCATCGAAAACATCGAATTGATTTAATTCATTGTGATAATCCTGCGGTAACTGGATTTGTAGCCACTATTTTTAATCGAATTTTTAAAATTCCATTTATTTACACTCAGCATGGACTTGATTCTCATTTTAAATTAAATTTTTTATTTGAAATTAATCAAATTTTTCCGCGATCAGCAAAATATATAATTGTCAGTAGAAGAATGATAGTTTTCTTTAAAAAAAACAAATTAGATACTAATAAATTAATTTGGATACCAGTAGGAGTTGAATTAGATAAATTTTATCATGTAAAAAGCGATAGTGAGAAAGAAAGAATTATTTCTGATTTAAAGTTAGATTCAATAATTAATATCGATGATTTTATCATAATTTATGTTGGATATATGGATCTTAAACAGAAAGTACTTGGTATGATTGATTTTCTTAATGGATTTAACAAGTTTTTTGCAAATCTAAATGATAATCAACGCAAAAATCTAAAACTATTATATTTAGGGGATGGTAAATATAGAAATTTACTTGAAAATGAATTAAATAATCTAAATTTGGAAGAAAATGTATTTGTAATGGGTATTAGATTAGATATAGAAAAGTTTTATGCAATCTCCGATTTTCTCGCGTTGACATCGTATATGGAGGGATTTCCAACAGTATTGTTAGAAGCAATTGCTTCTGATGTACCTTGTATTTGTACTGATGTTGGTGAAGTTAATGAAATTCTTGATGAAGATTCTATAGTTCCTTGTGGAGAAAGAGAAGAAATTGCTGCGAAATTAAATGCTTTTTATATAGATAGGGATTTATGTAGAAAAATGGTAGAAAATTCTTTAAATAAAATAAAAAAATTTGACTGGTCCATTATTGCTAAACAAATTAAAGGATTATATAGAACTACAATTATTAAATCTAAAATGAATACCTAAAAAAATTCTAATGATGATGATAAAAAATAAGGCAATTTTAATAACAGGAGCCGCGGGTTTTATTGGAGGTCATTTATTTGAAACACTAATTAAAGAAAATAATTATATTGTAGTTATAGATAATTTTCATGATTATTATTCTGGAAAAGAGGAAAATTTTAAGGAATTAACTAAGAACTATGAAATTTCGAAAGATTATAAGTTAATAAAGGGAGATCTTTTAGATAAATCAGTTTATAATAAAATCAATTGCGATATAGACATAATTTTCCATCTTGCTGCTCAGCCAGGTGTAAGATATTCCATCGAACATGCTGCTGAAGTTACTAATAATAACATTGTCAGTACAGTTAATATTCTCGAATATTCTGTACATCATAATATAAAAAAATTAGTTTACGCATCCTCTTCTTCTGTTTATGGGAATCCTGTATACACTCCGCTAGATGAAGAACATCCAAAAAATCCAATATCTCCCTATGCGGTTTCTAAATTAGCAGGAGAAATTTATGCTGACTTATATTTTAGAGAGTATACTCTACCAGTTACTTCTTTAAGATTTTATACTGTTTATGGAGAAAGAGGAAGACCAGATATGGCCATAAGGAAATTCTTCAATTTAATACTACAAGATAAGGAGATCATTGTTTACGGAGATGGAGAGCAACTACGAGATTTTACATATGTTTCGGATATTATAAACGGATTAATTTTAGCAGCCGAAAATGATAATTCAATTGGAGAAGTCTTTAACTTAGGTGTAGGAAGTCCAATTACTGTTAATAACTTAATTGATAAAATGTATAGTTTAGCAAATAGGCCCAAGAATGTAAAATATATAGAGAAACAACAAGGAGATGTAGATATAACTTACTCAAATACGGAAAAAGCTAAAAAAGTTTTAAGTTTTAATCCCAAAGTAAATATCGATGATGGTTTAAGGAGAACTTATGAATGGCTTGAGTAAAATAAATCTTTAAAAAAAATGAATTGAAGTTCAGAGAGCCTTTATATTTAATCAATGGTCGATCCTTATACTTAAGAAATTTGAAAAATTACTATTCAATATACGTTTGAGATAACATATTTTTTGCTCTCATGATTGAATTCATAAACAAGCTACTATCTAAAATTAAGATTATGCGAATAGCTAAAATCTTAAGAATTAATTCTCAATTCTTTCTTGATGTTGTAATCTTCCATCTTTCTAAATTATTTAGAGCAAAGGTAGATGATAACTTAATCATATTTGGGTCCGCTAATGGTAAAGCATTCATAGGAAATCCTAAATATATTTATTATTATTTGAAACAAAATACAAATTATAAATTAATCTGGTTTTCAAAATCAAAATCTCTGATTAGAGAACTTAAACTTAATGGAATTAATTGTGTTTATAATTTTTCAATAGAAGCAGTTAGGCTTTTAAGGAAAGCTAGGGCTGTTTTTGTATCTCATGGATGGGGGGATATACTCCCGGTAAGATTTCCTCCAAGAACTGTAGTAATTCAAACTTGGCATGGAGGATTTATTAAAATTAAAGGGAAACATCGTTACGTTAATAAGTATATCAATTCAAAATGGACTACTTTAACTCGAACGAAAATTCGATATCATCAATTTTTTGATTATGTAATAAGTGCGTCTTCTGAAAGAAAACTAATAAATATAGAGTCTAATGTATTTAAATTTCCTAAAAAAAGAATAATCACGACGGGATATCCTCGAAATGATATTCTTTTTTCCAGAGAGACTCATTTATTAAATAAATTAAAAAAAAAATATAATATCCCTAATTCTATGAGAATTATATTATATGCTCCAACTTATCGAGAGTTAAAAACCAAAAAGGAACCTTTTAATGATAAAGATTTAATTAAATTAAATAAATTTTGC
>SDNM01000262.1 GCA_004524385.1 Promethearchaeota archaeon | reverse complement strand
GTCCTGGTTTTAAGAAAATTAATGAATGTTTCGAAAAACATAACATAAACTTTACTTTTAATACTCAGGAAAAAATAGAATAATATTATTAAAAAAATTAATTGAATCTTAAAATTTTTAATAAAAACGAGGATGATATAAATTTTTAAATTAAAGTCAATAACTTTTAATAATTTTATAGTCTAATTTGATTTATTATGAATAGTTTATTAGTATATTATTCGAGAACAGGAAAAACCAAGAAAGTTGGCAACTTAATTTCAGAAAAAATATCTTGCGATGTGGAAGAAATATTTGACACAAAAAAAAGATCTGGAATATTAGGATTTATAAAATCAGGGAGAGATGCTATGAGGAAAAAGCTTACTATTCTAAAAGAAATAGATAAAAATCCGGATTTATATGATTTAGTTATCATTGGAACTCCTATTTGGGCCAGTAATATGTCCACTCCAATAAGAACATACATTTCTGAACACAAGGATAAGTTTAAAAACGTAGCATTCTTTTGCACTGAAGGTAGTAAGGGAGGTGTGAAATGCTTTAAAAATATGGAGAAATTATGTAATAAAAAACCTATGGCAACTCTTGAAATTAATAAAAAAGATATAAAGAAGGAAATTTACCTAGATAAAATCAAAGATTTTGTTGAAGAAATCAAATCTTAAATTATTTCAAGTCCTTTCTTTTGGAGAAATTAGAGAAATAAGAAAAAAAAAGAAAAATTAGTTTTAAAATACCCACATAACAAATCCTACAAGGGTCGAAATAATAATTATAAGAATTATTATTATTATTACTGCAGCAATAACCGCAATAATTGTGACAACAATAGCAGCGCCATATCCTATATCATGTCGCGCCGCAATAATAGCCCAACATATAATCAATCCAATAAGTACTGCAATAATAAACCATATAAATCCAGGTAAAAACCAATTAAAAAGAACTATCAAAGCCCACATTGCTAATGTACAAAGAAAAGCCGTAGGTAAAACTGATCCAAATCCAGTATTTTCTGCGGATGTAAAACTTAAGCCGATTTTAAGAAATAATGTGATAAATATCAGAAAGAAGATGAAAAGTAAGATATACAATACTATAAGAGCTGCACCTGCTTGTAATAACATTTCTTACAACACCTCTTAAAATTTATTCATTCTATTTTTTTATTAAAATTAAAATTATAATTCACTTAAAATTTATAAATTTGATCTTTTTAAATTAGAAGTTCTATTTTGATTAATGTCGGAACATACAACTAATAAAATTTTACAATTGGATTTACTTTTACTTTTACTCTCCTCACTCTATCCCTACGAAACTAAGTTTCTTTTAAAAGAACAACCTTTTCTTATAAAGAAGACAATTCTCATGTTCATACTTTAAAAAGGCAGAATTTAGAAAATTGTCGGAGGCTTCTTTTTTTTTTTAAAAAGTCACATTATTTTATGTAATGCCGTTTGATTCAGGATTCAGGGTATACCAAAAAAATAACAGAATTCCCGTCGTTTCAAGTGGAGATTCCACGCTAGATGAGTTGCTGTATGGTGGTTTTCAAAAAGATTTAGTCTATTTACTCTACGGTGACAAAAAAAAGACGACAGATATTTTGTTGACAACCGCAGTTATCGCGCAAAAGGCTTTTGCCAATGGAGGGCTTGGAGATGGGATTAAAGTTGCTTTTATTGATGGAAACAATCGCTTCAATCCGTATAATGTGAGTAAATTTGCAGTTTCTCAACATTTATCGCCTCGAAAAGTCCTAGAAAACATCGTTATTGCCCGAGCATTTACTTGGGATCAGATGATCGAACTTCTGGAAAATAGACTTTCTATGCTTGAACATGTCAAGGTTGTGTTAGTTTCAGGAATCACGACCTTGTTTCAAAGCTACGAAAAACAAACTTTCGAAGACTTGTTAAAAGCAATAGGGGGAATCAAAGACATTCTTTCAAAAACCAAGCCTTTAATTATTTTAACTGCCCCTTTGAACGAATTTTCTCTCTTTAGACCTAAAGGTGGAAAGATTATTTCTCATTTCGGGAGCGTGCTGGTATTGATAAACGACTACGAGCGTTATGTAGAATACATGCTCATTCAACATCCATTTAAACAGGAAAAGCAGCTTTTAAAGTGGAAACCTCGAACCCCTAAAAAGAAGCTGTCAAATCCTACGAAAAATACGACCTTGGATTGTTGGTTCTAGGTTAAACAATCTTAATGTGGTAGGCTATGAATTTTTTCGAATTATTTCTGCGGGATCATGACCCCTTTCCTTAAGGAACAGATAGACTTGTTCTCTCTGGTCTTTTGGAAAAATTTGCTCCTCATCACGTTTTATTAGGAAAATAGCTTCTTCTGGACATTTATGCACGCAAACGCCACACCCAATGCACTTATCTGGCTTAAAGACAACCTTTTTATCTTCAAGTTCAAGCGCTTTCATTGGGCACCGTTTAACGCATAGACCACAACCAATACATTTTTCAATGTCAATGTCTCGAATATAGTTTGATCGTTGATGTCCGACAATTTCAGGAAATTGTGCCAATTTTTCTAGGAAAAGGCAGCAACATGAACAGCAATTGCAAATAGTGTCAATTTTTTCTATTGTATTAGAAATTCCGTGAACCAGACCTGCATCAGCCGCTTTTGCTAATATTTCTAATGTTTCTTCTTTAGTAATTTCTTTTCCTAAACCATTTTGAACGATATATTTACCAAGGAGATCAAAATGTAAACAATTTAAGGTTTCGTGTTTACATTCATCAAGAGCTGGATCAAGATTATGTCGATGACGACAAGCGCATGTTGACACTGAATAATATTTAAAATTGTCTACTACTTTTAAAATATCCTCATAAGGCAAAATTGTGCTTGGATCATTGATTGTTTTATCTATTGGAATTGAACGAAGACCTTGAGTGGGATGTCCTAAGAATTCTTCACCGTACACTTCTGTATAATACTGATTTATTAAGGGAGCTATTTTTTGATTCCACTCATCATTTTCTCCTTTCCAGCCTGGCATCCTATAGAACATAAATAGGGAATCCCTCAAAGAATACCGAATTGCTGTTCTTCCTTCTGCTCGAAATACAATACCTTTTCGAGCAAAATCATCTAATTTTTGTGTAATATCATCAATAGACATCCTTAATCTCTCGGAAAGTTCTTCAATAGTATGAGGTAGGAAGGGAATTTGCGCGAGAAACTCTGCTTCCTCTGGTGTAAAACGCAATTTAAGTAAGGGAAGAAGATATTTAGAATCAGGTAGACCAATTATCCAGTTTCGAAGATGGTCTATTAAATTTTTATATTTCTTTTTTGTCATAATAATCTTATCACTTAAGGTTTAATTTTTAATGTTAATCATTCCTATTTTTTTTTTCTTTTTTTCTTTCCTGCTAAATAAAGGATGCAACATCCAGGACAAAT
>SDNM01000261.1 GCA_004524385.1 Promethearchaeota archaeon | reverse complement strand
TAATAATAATAATTGTTCTAACAATAACCAAAATGGAATATTACTTTATAATAAATGCTCTAACAACAACATATCAGAAAATACATGTAGTGATAATGGAGTTAATGGAATAAAATTAGAAATGTCTTGCGAAAATAATAATCTCTTTAAGAATTCTATTAGTAAAAATGAAATTGGAATTTTCTTAAACCACTGTTATTATACAGACATGTCTCAAAATACAATAGAAAATAATGATATAGGGATTGGAGTTGATAATAATAGCGATCTCAATAATATAACAAAAAATATTATAAATAACAATACTGAGTATGGAATTGTAATTATACAAAATTTATGCGAATACAATTTAATATTTAATAATAATTTCATTAGAAATAAAGTCCATGCCAAAAATGATGGAAATAACAATGATTGGGATAATGGAATTATTGGAAATTATTGGGATGATTATATAGGAAAAGATCCAGATGATGATGGAATTGGAAGTGTGCCATATTTAAATATTACAGGTATAATAGGAGGTCAAGATAATTATCCTATTTGGTGGGATGCTCCAGCTCTTTATATTGTCAAGCCGAAAAGAGGCGAGGAATTTGGAGAAGATTCTCCAACTTTTCGCATTAAAGTTGACGAAGGAAGAGGCTATTACTTTTGGTATGAATTTATAGGTACTGGAATAGAATCATCCGTGACTCAATTATCTGGAAATCTTAATTTAAGTAAATCAGGAACTATAAACCAAAATCTTTGGAACAGACTACCCAATAGTCCAATAATTATTAGATTTTATGTAAAGGATACCCAAGGATTTATTGGTTATAAAGATGTTCTTATTATAAAAAATGTCCCTGATGATGATGATGATGATTGGAAGACCAAAGAAGGAATACCATTATGGTTACAAGCAATATTTATGGGTATGATTAGTGTATGTATTGGATTTATAATAATAATATTCTATAATGAATATAAGAAGAGAAAAAAACTCCTTAAAAAAGATATTCAATAATTTTGAAAGAGTGGAAAACATCATAGCTTTTTTAAAAGAGAAATTAGACAAGAAAAGTTGGACTAAACTTCAAGAACCATTAAAAAAATATCAAAAAGGACAGATTATTTCAAAAGATTTAATAAAAGAAGGTAGAAGCACCATAGGAAAAAAATTTTTCGATCTTTTTATTAAACTTTAAGAGGAATAATAAAACTTAATTTTTTTTTAATTTTAGATTTAATTAGGAAAAGTAGTTTTTTAACAGAGATTACAGTTGCCATAAGATTTTATTTTTTGTTACCAACATAACCTATGATAATGCTCTTTCGCAACATGAATATTCTATATGACATATCTCGCAATCGACTCCGGCAATAATACTATACCTGTTCACTTTAATACTATTTAAAATAACATTAATCACTAAAAATCATTTTAAAATATGTCTCTACATGATTTTTTAATTTCTTTAAGAGTTTGTAGTCCTTTTTTGATATTCCATCTTTAAAGTCATAATAAAATTGTTTTTCAAGATATTTGTAAATAATAATAAATTCTTGTGACCTTTTCTTTAAAAAAGCGATTACAACACTAAAAAACCAAATTATAAATAGAGCAATGAAACTTGTAAAAAATATACTGTCTGGATCTCCAATACATATCGTTAATAGATAATCTTCATTGGAAAAATAATCTGAAAAAATTTTTTTATCACTTCTTAAAGAATGGTTTGTTATTAATCGAATTTCAATTTCCTTTCTTAAAGATTGGATTTTAAATTTTATGGCACAAGAAATTCTCGATTTATCATTAGTTAATACGAGATCATTATATACCGTTTTAGAGGGGTAATAATTATCAGGAATATTACTAAAATTAAAAACAGTATTAATTTTATCATTAATTAGAATTTCAATTCTCAAGTGTTCTGTAGGATAAAATCTTTTTCCATTGGAATAAGAAGAATAATTCCAATCCCTATTAGTGTCTGCTTCAATTCGTAAGTTAAACTCTTTATTAACATAATCTTTTGGAACTTTTATTAAAGTTATAACTGAACCTGTAGTTTCGGAGCCATAAATAAGCTTACTATTTTCCTCATTAATAGGTTTTTGAGCATATGTGAATGAAAAAAAATTAGCCCTTTGTTGTAAATTTGTAGAATATGGATTGAGATTGATGTATATAAATATATCTATGATGAAAATAAAAATTATTGAAAAAATTAAAAAATTAGATCTTCTTAAATTCTTTCTTAATGATAAATTGGTTCTAATTTTTTTTTACTCCGTTATATAATAATTTATATATTATGAAAATTAATCGATAAAATTATTAATAACTGTGTAATTTTAAATATTTAAATTTTTTTTTTTATCAATTCCTCCGTGTATATGTAAGATTAATGGAAATTTATACAATACTTTTCTCATCAATTAGTTTATCCATATCTAAATCTTCTTGGAGAAAAAGAAAATTATTCTAGTAATATTTCAATAAAAAGTAATTTATAAAAAATTGAAATTCTTTCATCCCGTCGCTATTTCTTGCTTATTATCACCAATATTATAGTTTCCCTTCCAGGAATACCCTACGGCATCAATGTAAACAGAATTATCTTTAAATCCACTACTTGTTCCTATTACAAATCTGTTGACTGTATTAATATCTTCAGAAAAAATAAAGGGGCCATATTTTATATCGTTGATATATAGGAAAAATTCATCTTGATTAAGACCCTCATAAGTTTTATTTCCACACTCAAAATCAATCCTTAAATGATTAAATGTATCCTTTTGAGCATCACAAATAGTTATAAATTGATTTCCATTATAATACATAAATTTAGAAGATTTAATACAAATATATGGCCCTGTCTCAGAATTAGATTCAAGTCTAAGTGATACTTGTTCTTCTATTTCAGTAGATTCAAAATATAATTCAATAGTACCGCTTCCTTGTTTATTAAACCAATCAGTCATTTGAACTGACTCAAATTCATTATTATCAAATAATTGAACGACTTTTTTATGTCCATTATGTTCAAGAATAGCCTTTATATCACCTCCCTGTTCATTAAGACTCCATTTCGCAGGGTCAACAATATCATAAATAAAATTATAAGTTGCCTTATACACACCATTAATTTTAATGTTAGGTGCTCTTCGATAGATAGTAATGTGTTTATAATGGTATACTTCGTCAAAGAAAAAAGGAATTAAATACCCATCTATGAAATTTGACAATTTATTAGTACAACAGTAGTGTCTATCATCATAAAATATAGCATATTCTATTTCTTTTAATTTATAAGTTTGTAATTCATAAGGATTTTGATCATCGAAAATATACCCATATCCTCTATTATTTCGTTTTGGGAGGTGAGCCTTACGGATAAAATAAATTGTTGAGTTCATAAAGAAATCAATAGAATCGTATAAATTCCATCTGTTGTCTATAAGGATAT
>SDNM01000260.1 GCA_004524385.1 Promethearchaeota archaeon | reverse complement strand
CCGAAATAGAAGAGAAATCTAAATTACCATTATATCATCCTTTTGATATCCATTTAATTGATTTCTATGAATTGAAGAAATGGAAGAAAATCTATAAATTAAAATTAAAGAAGATCAATTAAAATTATATACTGATCCTTAATTAGGAATAAGAACTCTTAAAAATATGATAAAAGCAAGGAAAATACCAAGAAAAAAAGAATAATAATTTAATTGAATCGAATTTTAATAATTCTCATCAAAGTCGCCAAGATCTTTAAATGACCCAGCTGATCCAGGTTCCACATTAGAGGCTTCTATTAAAAGATTGGATGCGTTTTTCCAGAGATTTTTCATCGCAGTACTTATTATTTCAAACTCTTCTTTATTTCGCATTTTTATAGTAATAATATTAGTGTTCTCATCAACCGCAACATCCAACGAGATCTCTTGTTTAACTCCACCAAACATTCTTATCATTTCTTTTACTTCATTAGGCTTTCCCAAATCTCCTGGAACTATATCTTTTTTTTTTATTTTCAATTCAATTAGTAATTGGTCTTTATCTTCTCTGATTTCTATTGTATCATTGAAAATATTATTCAATTTTGGAAATAATTCTTCCATTTAAATCATCTCTTCTTTTTAATTCTTAATTTTATATTTTTTACTCTCTACTTATAATTGGAATCTCAATAAAAGACGGATATTTTTTATTCCGTTCAATGGTAATTATGGGTTTTCCTTTAGCAGGATACCGCTTAAACATATCTCTATCTGCACCTGCGATTGCGACGCGAATTCTATGACCTTTTTTAATTAAAACAGAGGTTGCATGTAACCCAAATTTAATTTCTGCAACCTCATTTGGAACTAGTGGAAGAGCATCCTTTTTCAAAAATGAATGATAGGGGATAATTGTTTTATATGGGGGTTTCTCTGATGATACTTTTCTATGGATTAATCGCAAGTTTCCATCAGTTATATAAATTACATTGCCCTCTTCATCAACATCTTCTAAGTAGACAAATATTGCCCCATCTTCATGTGTTGAAGAAAGATATAAAGTAACTATGGGATTTCCGGTTATTTCTAAATCATTTTCTAAATGAAGGCTCGTATACAAATATAATTTTTCATCGTCTTTTTTTCTATCAGTATATCTAATAGGTGTACCTGCCGGCCCCATCCAACGATTAAGAAAACCGGTGCCTGCTCTAAAATTGACCTTATAATCGTCAGATCCTTCATTTGCTTCAGGTTCCTCTTTAGCCAACCTATTATTTTCTTGAAAATACCATCTCTGTAATGATTGACCTAAGGGAGGCCATATATCGGTCTTTTTCCACCTTTCTTCTCCCATGGTATAATAATAAAGAGTCTTACTCTTTAATCCGCCTCCTTTTAAACATCTATTAAAGAAACTTATCTCAGTTTTAATACGCTCACGTGGAGAAGGAATTACTTCTGGTCTTGATGGATCATATGGATTCGCTGGAAGATGAGCGCCGTGATTCCAATCACCTATTATTGCTACTTGAGGATTACTTAAATTTAAAAAACGTTCGATAACGACATCCGCAAAATTTGCATCTAACCAAGAAGCCCAGCTATAAATAGGGATATTTAGCTTTTGCAGGTCCTCTTGATATTTAAAAATGCTCCTTTCATCAAATGAACTCTCTGCAATCTCAATTCTAATATCTTCGTCACGATAAGTTACTTCACTAATATTATCATAAACAGCCTCATTTTGTTTGTGTTCCTCTATAGCTTCTTTTAACTGAGAATAATCTTTATCTGAATGAATATGCTTCACTCCCTTCATTAATATCCAACGATGTGCTGCTAACATTTTCATTTGTTTCATAACATTTTGATCAAGCTGTTTTCCATAAAAAGACCATAATTGTATAAATGCTGTATTATAACAGCCGCCCGGCAAAATCATATCTACAAAGGGATCCCAGCCACTATGACCCGTCATTATACTTTTCACCTTCGGGTGATTATTCGTTGCTAACCATTCTGCTGTAAATCCTGTATAAGAAATGCCATTAGAAACCACATTGCCATCTGACCATGGTTGGCTGGTAATCCAATCAACAATATCAACCCCGTCCTTAACTTCCTCTTCAGAAAAAGGCCCTAACCTATAGCCATAGGAAGCTCCACACCCTCTTACATCCACAAATAAAACTGCATATCCCCCGGCAGTAAATAACTCCGTTTTTGGATAATAATCTACAATCTCATTCCATATCCATCTATAAGGTAACCGAAGATGATGAGCCCTATGATAGCGGGTCTGATAAAGTAATGCGGGTATTTTTTCTTCCGGTGATAAGCCTTTTGGTAAACAAATAGTCATGGCAATTTTCACACCATCTCGCATTGTTACATATGTAGAACTGACTGAATAATCTTCAAACCGCTGCTGAAAATAATACTCATCTCTCTGCTTAAATGGATTTGCATCTTTATTTTGATTCATTGTCATTTTATTCTGCTCAATTTATAAATGATGAATTAATTTAAGTATAATTTATCTCTTAATTGTTTTAAATAAAAGGTTTACTGACAAAGTTGAAAAAAGAATTTTTTAAAAAAGATTTTTAAGATATTATTATTAAAGAAATTCATTTATCTTCTTGTTTCGAGACTTATACCGTCTTTCTACACCGTTTCTCATTCCGGGTAATTCATAACATTTGTCAGGGATCATTTGCTTGAAGTAGCGAGGATTCTCTCGTTCAATAATATTTTGAGACTGGTAAAGAGTTTCGAATATTTCCTTTCCAGAAAATTGGATATCATCAAAGTATTGGATAATGGGGCGATTCTTACTAATTTTATCAACAGCATATTTAAGGGGGAGTTTTAACTCTTGAATGGTTCCTTTTTCATTAATAATACTTGTTTTGCGAGTATGTTCATTATACAAGCAGATGACACATTGTGGCCATCTTTTATGAAAATATTTTAAGACAAGATCAATTACACGATGTTTGAGTAAGACGACTCCGTATAATACACCTCGATTATTGATTTCTGTCCGTGTAAATTGGATTGCTCTATATACTTCTTTATTAACTTCTCGCATCATTCGGATGAATTTCTTAGCCATTGGAGAACCCGAATTGCGTAGGAGAACCTCTGGTAGCTTTTCAATTTGTTGTATAATATTTGGAGAAAAGTTACTATGGCGGGGAAGCTTATTGATCAATTCTCTTCGTGAAAATCCTTTAGCACGACCAATAACTTTTAGTGGATCCTGGCAATGGTTTTTCTTATTCATATAATACCCCCCATATTCTTCTGTGGACTTTTACTATTATCAAGTTCGAAAAAATTAGAAATGGTTGTTTGATTTCGACCATTTAATATTAAGAATGGATCAGCTCTTTTTAACACTACTCCGACAGATTTTAGATCCTCTCGACTTTTAAACTTAATTTTTTGTGATTGCAAATTAATAATTCGT
>SDNM01000259.1 GCA_004524385.1 Promethearchaeota archaeon | reverse complement strand
CTTTTGATTGGTTCCTGTAAAAATCTCTATTGTTTGAAATTTTAAGTTAAATTTTGATGTATCTAACTTAATAGCTACATTTTTATCGCGGCTGGATAGATTAAAAGCGGTAATCACTCCACTTCCAGAATCTTCATCTACATGAAGGTGAACTGTAGGGGAAATACCATAGAAAATACCTTTTGTTAGTATTAGTTTAATCTTTTTGTAAAGAGTTATTGCGTTCTGTAATGCTTTGTATTTTGGACTATTTTTATCTTTCAATCCCCCAATTCCTATATGTGTAACGACAGAAGCATACCACCAAAACTGTAGCATCTTTTCATTATCACTATTTTCATTAATATGCAAATAGAGCGGGATGGAATATGCTAAATTATATTCATAAAGTTGGAAAGCTTTATGAGAGATTAAATCTTGCATTGGATTCCACATGCATTCAAATCCCCACTTCTCATCGAAACTATGTGGCAGGTTATGTTGGTAATAAAGTTGATTACCTACACCCCTATCATGCGCTTCAATCAGAATATTTGGGTATTTTTTCTTAATATTTTGGATAACTCGAAAAATATTGTATGCATGAGTTTGTTGAGTCATTGGAACTTCATGTCCATGGTCTTTACTATAACATCCTGTAAGTTCTTCTAAAGGATTTCCAATATCGGTAAAATCAAACATCAAAAAATCCACACCATCCTTCACCAATTCTAAGATTCTGCGGCTTTTTTCTTGAACCCATTTTTCATTCGTACACACACAATATAAATTTATATATGGATCTGACACAACTCTTACGCCCTTTTGATTTTTTAGATAAAATTCTTCGCGTTCATCTAACCCTTCAATATTCATCATGAGATGTAATCCAAGCTTTAAATTGTATTTTTCATGAATGGTTTTAGAGAATTCTTTTAAAGAACCAAAGCGATTGTCATTCCATATTTCAGAACCCATAAAAGTGTTCCAACCAGGATCCAAATACAAGCATTCTGCTCCGATATCTTGTGCAATCTCTGCTTCATTATATAGATCTTCTAAAGTGTATAACTCAAATTGGCTATCAGATTTAAAAAATCCTACTTGTTCATTAATCCAGCCTAAGTTGTAGAGCTCATTCCAATTTATAGGAGGATTATAATTTTTTGGGGGAATATGACCTTCTTCATCAAGATGGCTCCGATATAAATAATATCCATTCTTATAATCTCCCTCATAGACACAATATTTTGAAATACCAAACTGATATGATTCTCCTGGATCTAATGTAGTGGCCAATTCAGGATTATTTTGACACAATGAAGCTCCACCAAAAATGAGATATACATCTTCACAGCCTCGACCTGGCAAAACAGAAGCGAATCGTTTAAATCGAGAGAATTCCAGTTGAGTGAGGTTATACTTACAAATAAGCAGCCCCCCTTCAGAATTGCCCCACAACCATCCTTCGGAGCAAAACCCCGGCATATCATCCTCTCTATAAACCCAAGCATTAAATAAAAGATCTTGGGCATTGAAATACTTCTTTTTTCGATCTTTACCATAATGAATAAATCTTCGTGTAGGAATAGCAGTTAATTTATATTCATCTAAGTTATCTATCCATCCAGAATATTGTCTAAAAAAAGCTTTTTTGAAACCCAAATTTATTAATCCTAATTTAACTCTTTTTTTACCAGTATTTTTTAAAGTTATTTTTTCCCGCAGCCATTTACTATCTTTTTTAAGTTCAAATTCGTGTTCAATTTTAATTTCTGTATCCCGAAATATTCCCTCGATTAATAACCTCTCTTTATTTATTAATTGTACTGTTCTTTCTGCTAAATCCTTAGCTTTATATTCAAGACTTAAATGATCCAAATACACATATCTCGATCCTCTCTTTTTAGACCTAATGATTCGAGAATGATAATCTTGATCAGCATACAAAACATCATTTATTTTGCTATGCAATTTATAGATAAAATTTTCATTGTCCTTGTTGTGAACTTCTAGCTCCCACCATTGATTTGTTAAGCTAAAATCACTATTATTCATTTTTGCACCTACAAATTAATAGTAATCAAATATTTAGAGATATCTTTTCTATATAAAATGTATACAAATTGAAAATTAACAAATAATATATATTCATATTACCTTATCTAATTGATTCTTATGGGTTTATCAAAGAGAGAACGTGTGATCCGGACACTAGAGCTCGAAGAACCAGACATGGTTCCAATTCATTATTTAGGATTCGAAAAGACCTGCAGCTCCTATCAAACATTTAGAAAGACTGAAGAATATAGCAAGCTATACACCTTGATAAAAAACTCGTATTCCCGTTTTAAAAATAACTGGGTTGGTGAAATTACAGATCTTAGATGGTTTAATGTTGATTCTAATTCTATGGATCCATTTCAAAAAAAGCTTAAGAATACAGCAGTCAATCCTCCCTCCGATCGTCCGGATGCTGAATTTATGGATGCAATGAGTGGGAGATTATTTAAGCGACACCCTCAAGTTGAAACAGGAATAATGTATATGTGGTATATAGATGGATATTTTACAAGTCCAGAGATCTTACATTCTTATTGGGATGAGATTGGAAAGCCAATAGAATTAATTAATGAGAAAACTAATTATTCACCTAAAGTTTGGGATGAATTCGTAGAAAGCTTATCTCCATATTTGTATCCAATGGCGAACTTACCAATCGCAATGCTTGAATCTCTGTATGAAGGGATGACAATAGCAAAAGTTGCCTACTTTATGAGAAAAAAACCTGATTTCCTTCATGAGGTTATGTCTGCATATACAGCCGTCAATATCGAGTTTGTAAAGCGGTTAGATGAGGTTGGAGTTGATATTATCTTTTACGCAGATGATATGGGTTTGAAGGGAAGATCTATATTTTCAATCGATAGTTTACTTAAATTTATTATACCATATTATAAGAAGATCTTTCAAGAATGTAAAAAAAGAAGTATATTCGTTCTGCAACATTCTTGTGGTCATATAGATGAGATCCTGCCTCATTTAGTGGATGCTGGTTTAAATGGGATTCAAGCACTTGAACCTGCCGCGGGAGTAAATTTAGCTCGACTCAAAGAGAACCTTGGAGATAAAGTGGCATTTTTAGGCGGAATGGACTCGTCCAACATTCTTAATTTTGGTACACCTAAGGATGTTGAAGAGGACGTAAAAAGATGTCTTAGAGAGGCAGGAAAAGGAGGAGGATATTTTGTTGGGCCAAGTCATAATATCTTGAATGTTCCATGGGAAAATTGTATAGCATTAAGGGATGCAATGCTAAAACATCGCAAGTATCCTCTTAATTTAAACTAAAATCTTTATCCTTTGTTTATGATAAGTAAGCTTCGTTTCTATCGAGTATAACTTTAACCAGATTTTCCCTGTCTGATTTTTTCAACCTTTTAAGATAACCTTTTAATTCTCTTCTGGTATGGAGGGGGCCACCTTCTTCTATTACTGTTGTCATAG
>SDNM01000258.1 GCA_004524385.1 Promethearchaeota archaeon | reverse complement strand
GACTGAAATGATAGTATAATCAATTCCGTATCTATCTCTTATTGTAGGTGCTAATTGTGCAGCAAGAAATTTCATTCTTGTTGTTGCTCCTCTCCCCTTCCATATCCAAACTGCTTTATGCTTTGGATCGACAAAAAAAAGTACTAAATCATGATATAGTAATTCGGAAAATAGAGTCGATGTCGCAATATCAACTTCATCAAATTTTTCTAATATCGCATTTAATTGAAATATTAGAATGTTTTCTTTTTTTTCATTTTCAATGATTTGATGTTTGTTTGTCATATTATTGGTTAAAAATTGATGTTAATATTATAATATTAGTTAGTTTTAATTATATATTTTTTTTACTCTTTAAAAGAAAATAAGTGCGGGAAGGGAGATTTGAACTCCCGAACTCCTACGAGACTGGATTCTGAGTCCAGCGCCTTTACCAAACTTGGCAATTCCCGCTTATATCCTCTCTCACTTAGTAATTTTAATTAATTTTCAATTAAAGATGGCCTATATTAAAATGATTTATTGTCAATTTTAAAGTTTAATAATTTCCAATTTCTTAAAATAAGGTATTTCCAATTTACAAGAATCAAGATTTTTTATTTTAATTTCAATCCTTTTTTACAGTGAGGACAGAAGAGAGGTAATTCTTCTTGGCAGACTTCTAAATCATCGTCATTAAATAATTTTCTCCAGCATACTAAGCTTTCGCCTTCCTTTAACATATCCCTCCCATGATGTTGTGGAATAATTTTCTTTGTTTTACACGTTTCGCATATGAGTAATTGAGCTTCACTTTCCAAATTTTCAATTGGCTTTTCTTTAAATTTTGGTTTATATCTGAATAATGTCATGCTATTCAGCAATACAAGGAGAGAAACACCCATATCACCAATTCCAACGGCAAGCCATAACGTCATTAATCCAATAACCGTTAAAACCGCAAACGATACCTTAACGATAATGGATGTCCATATATTTTGTTTTATCTTTTTATTAGTTTTCTTAGAGATATCAATAAATGTTAAAACTTTTTTCAAATCATCTCCCATAATAATGACATCTGCAGTTTCAAGAGTTATATCTGTAGCTGATGCTCCTATTGCAATGCCCAGATCAGAAATCGCTAAAGCAGGAGCATCATTAATTCCATCACCTACCATCGCAACACCCTTATATTCAGTCTTTAAATCTTCGATCTCTTGTAATTTTTGGTTAGGTAAAAGCTCACCATAAGCCTCAGTTATATCTAAACACTCTCCTATTGTATTACAAACAGATTGATTATCACCCGAGATTAATAAAGAATCAAACCCTCGCTTTTTTAAGCCATCAATAAGAAACGGAGCGGAAATTCTCAGCACATCTCTAATTGTAATGATGCCTAATAATTTATCATTATTTCCTAGTAATATTGGAATAGTTCCTGTGTCTTTGATATTATCCAATTCTCCTGGGGGTAATTTATATTTTAATTCTTTAAAATATCTTTGACTTCCAACTGTGAATAATTCTCCGTTAATTTCCCCTTTAATTCCCTTACCTTTTAATATTTCAAAATTATCAACTGTAAGTAAAGGAACCTTAAGATCATTTGCTTTTTTAATTATAGCTTTCGCAATTGGATGTTCAGATAATAATTCTAAGCTTGCAGCTAGGCTTAGTACATCTTCTTGACTACCTGAATAAGCAAATATCTCAAAAACTCTTAACTTTCCTTCTGTTAATGTCCCTGTTTTGTCAAATGCAAAAACCTTAATATCATCAATCTTTTCAATAAATTTATTCCCTTTCACTAAGATACCTTCTCGTGCTAATTTCGTGAGTGCTGAGACGTTAGCTAATG
Organism: Promethearchaeota archaeon; assembly: GCA_004524385.1. GTDB lineage: Archaea > Asgardarchaeota > Lokiarchaeia > Sigyniarchaeales > SOKP01 > LW40-45. Next base: position 1,655 of record SDNM01000258.1, on the reverse strand, counting down.
GTGTTGATAAAGTCAATGCGCATGGACATGATACAACCAATAGAATTAATCCGCGATAGAACCAAGTATTGAAATCTAAGCCAAAAAATAAAGATGGTATTATCATAACCGCTAAAGCAGCAAATAATATTATAGGAGTGTAATATTTTGCGAATTTCTCGATAAATTTTTCGCTCCCGCTTTTATTTTGTTGGGCAATTTTTATACTTTCTGCGATTTGAGCCACTATTGTGTTTGAACTTTCTCTTAATACTTCAATTTCGATGAAACTATCAGAATTCATGCTAGCAGCAAAGATCTCATCACCCTTTTGTTTAAATACGGGAACTGATTCTCCGGTTATTGCACTTTCGTCAAAATAAGATTCTCCCTTAACAATTACACCATCTAAGGGGGCTTTCATTCCAGATCTAATCCCGATTATATCTCCTGTTTTAACTTCCTCGGCAGGTACAGGAGTATATCCTTCATCAGTCTTCAATAATGCATCATTAGGAGTTAATTCAAGCAATTCTTTTATAGCATTTCTCGATTTCTCGGTTGTTAATTCTTCCAAATGCTCGGCGATCGCATAAAGCAAAATAGCTGTTGCCCCTTCCTGTCCATGCAAAATAAAAAAAGATGCCATAGCAGCGAATATCATTAAAATATTGGCTGTGATTTTTTTATTCACAATGTCATGAAGAGCTTCTTTAATAATGCCATAGCTAGAAAATCCAATAGAAGTAATTGCTAATAATTGGCTTAAAAATACCAATTCTGTTGTGAATTCAAGATAAATAGAGATTGCTAAAATAATAGCAGAAGGAATAATGAAAAACCAAAAAAATCGCTCAAAGAAGCTTTCTTCTTTATCTTCTTCAAATTCAAAATCACATCTATCGGAAGAGCAACTAATTCAATATCACCAATTAATAAATACAAGAGAAATCATAAATATTTGATTTTTATATTGTATAAAGAAACAATAAAACAATATTTCCTTTTAATCGATCACATTAATTTTCTTTTATGTGTTATAAAAAGTGTGATCTTGTTGTGGTGATTACTTCTTATTTTGATTTGATAATTGATCTTTAAATTTGGAAAAAATCTGTTTTTTGAAAAGATTGAAATCACTAAGATTTTCTTGGAGAATATCATAAATTATTTCATTATTGATTTCCATATATAAATGACCTATTAGATTGCGAAATTTTGTCATTTTAATGAGTTTTTCTTTTAATTCATCATCAATTATATCTATTTTTGCTAAATCAATAAAGATCTCACTCTATGTTTCAGGCTTTCCATTTTTATTATTTGAGAGAATATGGTTCCCAATATCAATACATATATTTATATATGTTTCCAAAGCCCGTTGAGCACTTAAATAAAAGAGATAATTGGAAAGAAAATCATCTTTAGATTTTTTCTTTAATTCTTCTAAGATTTCAATTAATTCATCTATTTTTTTGAATCTATTCAAAATGATATTACGATCAATAATCATCCTCTAATACCTCCTTTATTGAAATTTCATCGTACATATCAAGCATCGGTTTAATTTCTTGATACATATATAATACTTTTAACTCAAATTCATGAGTAATTGTTCTATTCTTTTGAAATATAATTCTACCATTCTTTATGACATGAAATAAAAATCGAGGTGT
>SDNM01000009.1 GCA_004524385.1 Promethearchaeota archaeon | reverse complement strand
CCTTTTTCCGCTTTTCCTCCCATCTCAAGAATTATTCCCGCTAAAGAAGTTGATTTTTCAATTAAGGAATTAGGGCCTGCATTATAATCTCTAAGCAGAGTTAAAGCTTCCTTAGCTTCAATTGCAGGTCCAATACTATGCCCAATAGGTTGATGGGCTAAGGTTAGCGCACATTCAGCCTCAAGACCAACATTTTTTGCTATTTCTTTAAACAAATGAGCGAATTTCTTTCCATCATTGGGGGTCGTAAATTTTGTCCCTGTTCCTACTGGAATATCTAAGACTATTTTCTTTACGCCAACAGAGAGTTTTTTCGTCAATATAGAGGGAATCATCAAACCAAAGGGATCCATCCTCAATGGTCGTTCAATTTCTATCAGGATATTATCTGCTGGAGCCAAATCAAGAGCTCCCCCCCAGACAATGCAAGCATTTAATTGAGATACAATTTTCTTTAAGTCCTCTGAATCAAAAGCAACTGGTGCCAACACTTCCATACTATCAGCAGTTCCCGATGGTGATGTAATTGCACGAGTACTTGTTTTGGGAATCGTCAATCCAGCAGCAGCAACAATTGGAACGATAATTAGACTAACTTTATTACCGGGTACTCCGCCTGTTGAATGTTTATCATAGACCTCAGGACCAAAATCAAATATATTTCCACTTTTAGCTTCTGCTAGAGTCATAGCTGTCATCTCTTCGTTGTCCATACCGTTAATAGAAACACCTGTAATAAATGAAGCTAATTCAATTGGAGATAGATGACCTGAAACTGAATCTGAGATGATCCTATTAATTTCTTCACCAGTTAATTTTAATCCATTAATTTTTTTCTTTATGAATTTAAAGGAATCCGGAGGATCTATTGGTTTTATTGAAACTTCCGTATTATTTTGAAAATCTCTAATAGTATCTATGAAAATGCCAATTTCACCCGGAGCTACAACAGAATCTGAATAAGCAATCTGTAGAATTGCGACACGATATTTATCATTTATAGACGTAAATTCCGGCTTTTTTATAGTGATACGATCTCCAGCTTTTAAATTAAGTTTTTTAGCATCGTTAGCATTAATTATAACATCCTTAGTTGTGCCAGTTTCAAAATTGATTTTCTTTACTTTAAGCTTGATTTATCATCGACCTTTTATTATATTTTTAAGAACTAGAGATATAAGAAAAAAATCACTTATAATTTTATTGAAAATGGAAATGTTTTTTCTTCTTCAATTAAATTTTGATCTGGGTCTTTAAAACTTAGATCCATTTTTATAATATAATCCCCTGCTTCAAGAGGTTTAAGATTAATTTCCCATGTTATATTATCATTTGAACTAAGAGAATATACTTGCTTTTTAGTTGTACCTCTCATTATTTTAAGTTCTTTAGGGAACTCAATATTAATATTAAATTCGAGCGCATCTCCCTGACTACTATTCTTGATTAAGATTTCTAACGGAAATGTTTTACCGATTAGCGGAGGTCTCAGATTTTTTATAGAAATATCTAATGAAGGAGGAGGAGATATTATATTTGGTTTTATGACTTCTTTTTCTTGAAGCAAAAACATGAATTTATCGTCCATTTCGCAATTTAAAGAAATAGGGCCAATAAAAGGCTCATCAACTTGAAAGTGGGACTTTAAGAGAATTTCGAACTCATAACTCTCACCAGCATTTATTGTTACTGGTAGATTAGGTTTTTTTTGAGCAATAATATTTTCAGAAAGGTTTAAACCTATGTTCGTAATTTTTATTCTCTCAATATTATAATTATAAAAAGAATTTTGAGAAATCGCTAATAAAGGTTGTGTATTTACATCTATTTTTAAATTTATTATATCCTTAGTAGTGTATTGTTCTTTGTCAAGGCTTAATTTTATCTCTAAAGAGATAATTGATTTAGCTGCCACTAATACTTCTCTTAAAAGTTTTTCTTCAGCTATATGAAAATCATATTTTTTAAAACTCTCTATGACCTTATCAAGATAATCTTTGTTTTTATCTCGAACCGCTATTGTTAAATTCTTTACAAGACTAATGGTTGGAGATTCCTTAAAAAATCCACTATCTACGTTTTTTTTTATTTGTTTAATAAAATCTAATCCTTGGTCTTGTTTACCTTCAACAAATAAACATAAATACGATAAGGATGAAAATAGGATGTAAAGATAATCACGATCGGCAGTTTTCTTATAATCAGGTAGGTAATTAATAACTTTCTTGAAAAATCTATTCGCATCGGAGTATTCGTTAATAAATAAAGAACAATCACCTGCGTTTCTTAAGGCTCCAATTGCGAGGCTGTATCTTTTTAAATGAATATAAGAACTTGCCGCATTATTATAACATTCCCTTGCTGAGTTATATTCTTTTTGTTTAAAAAATGAATCTGCTGCGGAATTGAATAATTTTCCCGCTTTTTTAAATTGATCAGCATTAAAAAACAACTCTGCTTTATTAAACTTTTTTTCAGCTTCTATAAGAGGATCTTTAGGCATATTAAATACTTATAAGTTTTACACTAATCTTTAGTGTTAAAATTATGAATTAAAATAATTATATAAAATTTTTAGTGTGAAAGCGTAAATTTTTGGTCTTTTTTATTAGGTTTATTATTCTACTCAGTCGACCTTATTGATAATCTGATATTATTATCTAATAAGATATAAGATTTCTTAAGTTCTAACCATTAATAAAAACTTAATAAGTTTTTACTCAAAAATTTTATATTTTAAAATTATTTGAGTGAAAATACTTATATTAATTAAGTATATCTTTTATATTTATAGATTTAGACAAGAATTGGACTACAGATTATTTAAATTTCTAAATCTCTTTTATCTAATTAAAGATTTTATTATTTACATATAGGTGATAAATATTAAAGTAAATAAAAATAAGGTTAGATCTTGTTTTTATTGTGGATCCTTATTATCTGAATTTAAAGAAAATGAGCATAATATCTGTTCTTATTGCGGTGTAGATCTACTAAAGAACTCTATTAAAACAAAAAAAGAAAGTAAAATTTAACAGAAATTGATTTTTTTATTTGTATTTAGTTGAGGTGAAAAAATGCTATGGCAACAAAAATAGATTGGATAACTGGAATTGAGAATTTAAGTGGTAAAAGTCCAAAAGAATACTATAGAGAACGTTTTGAGAATTTGGTAGAAGATTTTAAAAAGAAAAGTATGATAATTACTTGCCCTATATGTTATTCAAAAAATCGTGGATTTCGCAAATTTTGTCAAAAATGTGGAACAGAATTAAAAAATAAAAACAAAGAAAAAAATACAAGGGAGCTTTTTATTGAATATAATCAGTCTATGGATTTAAAAGACTTAGATGAAGAAGATCACGCCATCGCCATCAATATATTAAATAAGGAATTCAAATTATAATGTTTGACTTTGTATGAATCTAATGTATCTGACATTGTTTTTAGATATTCCCATGAATCCTGAGCTTCAGGACACAAAATCCTTATTTTAATTAATTCAAATTAATGTTATTTTTTCCGAATCCCATGCTACGGGTCAGTCATATCCAATCTAGAATTTTTATTGGATATTCATTCTATTCGGTTTTATTTTTTTTATCTTTTTCAGAATCCTTAGCTTCAGGATGTGAAGATAAAAACTCTTTCAAAGGGTTGCTGCCTAAATTTTCAATTATTTCTGAAATCCTAATTACTTCGTTTTGAAATATTTGCCCTTCAGCTGCACTACAGTGAACCATTTGAATTCTTTCAGGTGATATTCCAGTTGTCTTTAAGATATTCTTTACATATTCTACATTTCTTTCAGCAACTAAATTTCCGGTTTCATAATCACACTCACCTCTGTATCATCCAGCAATCATTACACCATCAGCGCCTTTTCCAATTGCTCGCATGATTAGACTAGGTGTTACTCTTCCAGTACAATTGATTCTTATGGGTCTGATTGTTGCAGGATATTGGGCTCGAATTGTTCCAGCCATGTCTCCGGCGCCATAACCTCATTTCCAGCATAAAAAAGCCAGAATCTTTCTATCATTATTTATCGTTATTTTTAACACCTCTCTAAATCTCTTCTAATATTGCATCTATTTGTTTTTCATATTGAGGTTCTCGATAATACCTAAGGGTTATAGCCTCAGAAGGACAGTTTGCTAAGCATGATCCACATCCTCTACATAGTATCTCGTTTACTTCAGCACCATCATCATTTATAGTAATTGCTCCGTAAGGGCAGTTCAATTCACATAAACCGCATTTAGCACACTTTTCTTTATCAACAGTTGCTCGAATTAAGAGTATACGATACTTATCTTTAGACATTAACCTAGCTAAAGACGAAGCTGCAGCTCTCCCATGTGCAATAGATTCAGCGATCGATTTAGGTCCTTGAGCAACCCCTGCAAGCGCAATACCAGGTATTTTTGTGTCAATAGGATTTAATCTCGAATGAAACTCTTTGAAGAATCCATCTTGGCTTGTTTCAAGTTTTAGCATTTTTTCGATTTTTCCAATTCCTTGAGCAGGCATCATTGAAGCAGATAAAACAACTAAATCATATTCCACTTCTTTTAGTCCAAGGGATTCTCTTAAAGTATTTTGCATTATGACTTTGATATTACCAGTTAAAGGATCCTCTTTTAATTTAGATATGTTTGTTCTAATATATCTTATTCCTTCCTTTCTAGATGCTGTAAAATATTCTTCGTAATCTTTTCCAGCAGCCCGCATATCCATGTAAGCAACATCGATTTCTGTATCTGGATAATGTTGTTTGATTAGTTTCGTATTTTTAATTGCAATCATACAACAGACACCAGCACTACAATATGTATTTTTGTTTAAATCTCGTGATCCTACGCATTGAATAAATAAAATTCTTTTGGGTCGTTTTCCGTCAGATGGTCTAACAAGGTGCCCTACAGTCGGTCCATTCGGTGCTAATATTCTTTCGAGTTTTAACTCAGTGATCACATTGCGGCATACATTGTAGCCTAAATAGCCGATTTCAGGTAAGTATTCATCCCAACCTGTAGCGACTATAATTGAACCAACTTCTAGCTCGATAATTTCATCTTCTTGATTAAAATCTATTGCTTCAAGTTCGCACGCATTTGTACATAATTCACATCTTATACAGCGATCCATATCAATTTGTGCCAAAGAAGGAACAGCTTGAGCAAACGAGACGTATATTGCTTTTCTTGGGTCCATTCCCTCGTTAAATTCGTTATTTCCAAACGCAGGACATACTTCAAAACAAGCTCCGCATCCATTGCAATCATTAGTAACATATCGAGCCTTCTTTCTTACTTTTACTTTATAATTACCAATAAAACCTTCTACTTCTTCTAGCTCACTATAAGTGTAAAGATTGAGTCCTGGAGTTCTAGCAGACTGAAGCATTACTGGACCAAGAATTCATATGCTACAATCGTCTGTTGGGAATGTACGATCTAATTGAGCCATTTTTCCTCCAATTGTAGGGCTTTTTTCAACCAAGTGAACTTCAAAACCTTGTTCAGCTATATCAATTCCAGCAGATAAACCAGCGACTCCGCCGCCAATTATTAATGTTTTTTTAGTTATATCAACTTCTTTAATTAAAATTGGTTCTAAAACTGCAGCTCTCACAACTCCTGACCGAATTAAATCTTCAGCAACCTTCTGAGCACCTGGTTTATCATTTCGATGAACAAAACTTGAATGTTCACGGATATTTACAAACTCTAAAAATGATGGGTCTATATTCATTGATTCTAATACGCTTTTAAAGACAGGTTCGTGTGTCTTCGGCGTGCACGATGCTACAACTAATCGATTAGCGTTATTTTCAATCATTTTTTCTTTTATAAACTCAGCACCCGGCTCTGTGCAAAGACTAATGTATTCTGAGGCCTCAACAACATTCGGAAGCACCTTTGAGAATTCTACCAGAGCAGTACAGTCAATAATTTCTGATACATTTATCCCTCATTGACAGACAGCAACGAAGATTCGAATTTCCTCGTTATCTTTAGAAATATCGCTTTTAGTTTCTACCATTGCAAATCATTCCTTTCTAATTTTTTAGTTATTCCTCCTAAAATTGTTGTAAATTATTTTAATTAAGATTAAATATATTTAATGTAATTTAAAATATCTAATTATGAAAAAATAAATTTAAATCAAAAATCTTGCTTATATGTTTTATAAGTCAAGAAATAAAATTAAATTTAAAAATAAAATGTACTAATTATTAAAGAATTACTTGTAGGATGTTACTTCAAAATGGTGGACCATACTGGGTCATAGTAATAATTTATGTAATTGTTATAGCTTTCATAGTAGGGCTAATTTTATTAAAAATTGGATTAGTGATTAGCAAAGCTGAAACTAGAACCGGATTTAAGTGGCTTTTAGGAAGTTTTGGAATTCAAGTTGGAATGTTCTTTTTTGTTGGCAGTCCATTGATATTATTGGGTATCTCAGGTGCTTTTGGGGAACAAGGTCCTGAAATAATTTTGATAATTATATTTTTAGTTTTAGCTTTATTTATAGAACTTAATATTTTAAATATTCTTCACCGACTTGGAATGAAACGAGCATTGCTCGTCTTTGCGTTAATGGTGGCTCCTTTTTTAATTGTTTCATTTTCTATCATTGCATTGATAATTCAATTTACTCCAACCTAAAATTTTAAATGCCTAAACTAAAAGTTTAGATTCCTATTTCTTTATTTATTTTTTTGTTCATATCAATAATTTCTTCTCTAGCGGCTTTCCCAAACTTTTCAGGGGGATAATTCTTATTATGGTAAGCAAACATAATACTTCGTGAGGAATTTACTATCCCTCCTAATCCTTCACTTTTAAAGCCATATTTAATATCTTTTGCTTGAGCCCCTTGAGCACCATAACCAGGAATTAAAATAAACGAGTTTTTTAGTATCTCTCTGATTCGTTTTAATTCATCAGGATAAGTAGCACCAACGACTACACCAAGATTATGATATCCAGAAAAATCCGTTAAATTTTTACCCCATTTATTCACCAATCTTGCCATATAGATATAATTTCGCTCTAATTTTATCTCTTTTGCAGTCGTCTCAATCTGAGTATCAGGAATGCCTCGCATCTCAGCAGTAAAAAGATTTTGAAATTCTCGACTGCTTGGATTTGATGTTTTAACGAGAATAAATACGCCTTTATCTATATAGTCCAAAAAAGGTTGGACGCCATCAATTCCAAAATAAGCATTTACAGTGCAAGCATCAGCACCATATACTTTAAAATTAGAATGAGCATATGCTTCAGAAGTTGATCCAATATCATTTCTCTTAGAATCTAAAATTACTAATAAGTCTTTTTTATGAGCATAGTTTATAGTTTCTTTTAAAGCGGTTAATGCATCATATTTTTCATAGAAGGCAATTTGAGGTTTAATAATTGGGATTAAATCGTATGCATTATCAATTAAGGATTTATTGAATTCTGTGATTATTTCGTTTGGTTTATTAAAATTATCAATTAAATACTTAGGAATTTGCCCATCGTTGTCCATCCGGGGATCTAGCCCCATACAAACAACACTTTTCTTCTCTTTGATTAGTTCAATTAATTTTTCTACAAAGATCATATCTCATTTTTGATGTAAATAATATTAATTATTGAGAATTAACAAAATATTTTAAGAACTAACATTAATTTTTGAGTTTTTAATCAATTAACTTTTAGAATATTATAATCTATAATTATTATTAGTCTAAATTAATATAGATTTAAGAATATTATAATGATAAATTATGGATTAGTAGGTTATGGACTTAATGGTTTCAGTCATGTAATGGAGCTTTCGAAATTTCCAATACTTCAAGAACGCTCCATCCTAGTTGCGGGATTTGATCCAAATCCAGAAGCTACTCAAAAATTAAAGGAATTGAATAAGGTTAAAGCAGCTGAGTCATTTGATGATTTTCTGGATACTCCCGAGCTTGATGCTATAATTATTAATAGTCCAACACGATTTCATGCAGAACAACTGTTGCTGGAAGACACCTTTAATAAATTATATAGGTAAAAAAAGATGAGTAATAACAATAATTTTAAAAAAATTAGGACAATTTGTCCCTGGTGGTCATGTCCCTCTTATGACGGGATTGTAGCAACTGTAGATGTGAAAAATAACAAAATAATCAAAATGGAAGGAGATAAGAACCATCCGCAGAGTAAGGGTTATGCATGTCCTAAAGGACTTAATGATTGGCAGGTTATTTATCATTCTGATCGCTTCACAAAACCCCTTTTAAGGACCACATCAGGATTTAAAGAAATATCTTGGGAAGAAGCTTATGAAATAGCAGCTGATCGATTAGGGGAAGTCATTGAAAAATTCAACCCAAAATCTATATGTGCAACAATGGCAGAGTGGCCAGGCGTTGCCTTATTTATGAAATCGATAAATAGTCCAAATACAATAACTAATCGAGATCTTTGTCAGGGGACTGCTGAAACTGCTGATCCGTTAACTTATGGGGAGTGTATTACAATTTATCGTAGTTCTCAAGATTTTAAAAACTCTAAATGTATTCTCTTGGTAGGAACGAATTTGCCACATTCATGTGGAGGTCAATGGCAAGATATTAAAACAGCTATGAGTAATGGAGCTAAACTTATTGTTGTGGATCCCCGACGGTGTGAAGCAGCCGAAGTCGCGGATCTTTATCTTCAGATTCGTCCTGGAAGTGATGGTGCTTTAGCTTTGGCAATGGTTAATGTTATAATAGAAGAAAAGCTTCATGATGATGAATTCGTCAACAATTATTGCTTAGGATTTGATAAACTTAAAAGTCATGTTCAACAATATACTCCAGAATGGGCAGCAGAGGTCACTTCGCTTTCAGTTGATGAGATTGTAAAGGCTGCTAGAATGTATGCTACAAATGGACCAGCTAGTTATCGAGGTAATAATGGTGTTTGTCAACACGCGAATTCTACTCAGGCATGTCGCAGTTTTGCAGCATTGATTTCAATTTGTGGTAATATTGATGTAAAAGGAGGAAATAGACTTGCGCAAGGACCTCCAGGCAGAGAAGACTTTATTTTTGGGGACTTTCTAAAAAGTGCTATAGTAGACAAAGAGGTCGAAGATCAAACCATGGGAGCCGATCGATTTCCTTTATGGGCTGGTCCTAACGCTGTTATGAGACGACCACACAACCCATCCCTGATTAATGCTATGATTCATAATGAACCTTATCCCGTGAAAGCATGGATTGTATTTTGGAATAATCCAGTTATGGCATATGCTAGTGCGCAAAAAGTGATTGAAGCCATGAAGAAGATTGATTTTCTGATGGTTTTGGCATATACACCTAGTCCATCCTCAGACTTAGCAGATCTCATTCTACCGATAAAACATTTGTATGAATATGATTTTATTATGATAAGCTCTTATGGGAGTTGGATAAGTACAATGCCCAAATTAGTGGATGCGCCCGAGGGCTGTCGTGATTCCTTTCAAATTTTATATGACATAGCTGAAAAAATGGTAAAGAAGGGCTATATAAAGAAAAATTACTTACCATGGAAAAACGCAAAAAGTTTTGTAGAGCAGACAGTTAGTAATGGGGGTCCAATAAATTTTGAGACTCTCTGTAAGATGAGTCCAATGACATGGAGACCCAAGTATAAAAAATATAAAAAAAAGGGTTTCAAAACCCCCTCAGGTAAAGTAGAGCTTTATTCAGAATGCATGGAGAGATTTGGGTATGATCCCTTACCTACATATCATGAATGTGGGGATAGCGCAGTATCTTTACCACATCTAAGTGAACGATATCCTCTTTATTTGACTACTAGAAGAGTGCAGAATTATTACCTTACACGAGGAGCAGGATATGCTTGGGTTAAGAAAGAAAACCAATATCCGGAATTACTAATAAATCCTAATACAGCAAATGAACGCGGAATTAAAGATGGAGATATGGTCATTATTGAAACTCCCAAAGGATCGATCCAACATAAGGCAAAAATATTTGAAGGTATTCGTCCTGATACAGTAAATGGAATTTATGGATGGTGGATGCCTGAAAAGAAGACTGAAGAAAATGGATACCTGAATACAAATATTAACTTTTTATGTTCTTTTTACCCTCCTTATGATCCCGAGATTGGAATTAATTGTATTCAAGGAGTAATGTGCCAAGTACGTAAAAAATAATAAACATTCTAATATAATTAATGTGAGAATATTATTCTAAAAAAAAAATAGGTAAGTATCATGAAATTTAACAAATCAATAATAGAAATTATAAAGGAAAGAACCTCTCGACGTACTTACGATGCGAAACTACTTGATGAAAAGTCAAGGGAGTACATAAAAGAATTATTACTTCTTAAAGATATTAGGAGTCCTTTTAGTGAATACGTTGGAAAATGTCGATTCGAGTTAATAGCAATACCTGAATTTGATCCGAAAGAGAAAAAAAAGTTAGGGACCTATGGATTAATTCTCGGAGCACAGGAGTTCATAGTAGGAGCGATAGAGAGATCCGAATATGCGAGGGAGCATTTTGGATATATGATGGAATATCTTATCTTAGTGGCAACTGATATGGGATTGGGAACCTGCTGGCTTGGTGGTACGTTTAATAGAGGTTTATTTAGGTCAAAAATTAATTGTAAACCAGATGAGATAATGCCTGCTATCACACCAATAGGTTCTTTTCCCGAAAAAAGACGTACAAAGGAAAAAGTAATTCGAAAGGTAATAAAAGCTGATAAAAGATTTCCATGGGAGCGACTGTTTTTTAAAGACGATTTTAATAATCCACTTAATCAAGACGATGTTAAGAAACATACCATTTTATTGGAAATGGTTAGGCTTGGTCCATCTGCAGGCAACAAACAACCATGGAGAATAGTCAAGGATTCTAATAAGGATATTTTTCATTTCTATATTCTTGAGGTAACAGGTAGATATAAACCATTTCCGCCTCTTGATATTGGAATATCCGTTTGTCATTGGGACCTTACAGCAGAAGAACTGGGAATTAAGGGAAAATGGAAAATTTCTAAACCAAAAATTCCATCAGAAGGTTTTGAATATAAAATCTCTTGGATTGAAGAATGACAAAAATACTCAAGTATTTATATTATTTAGAATCTACTTCTTCTAAATCATCAAGAATTTTGTAAATTTCCTCAATTATTTCATCTGATTTTATCGTTTTTTGTGTATTTGTAGCCATATTTTTTATTAAGACTTTATTTTGTTCCATCTCTTTTTCTCCAACGATTAAAGCTATTAGAATCCCTAACTCACTCGCTCTGCTCAATTGACTTTTTAAATTCGTAAATTTATAATCTATAATACAAGGAAAATCTTCACCCCGAATAATATCTGCGAGCTGAATGGCGTATTTAGCTACGTTTTCGTTAACGCAGGTAATATAAACTATATCAGAGAAATCCCTCTCATAAACAAAGTCTGGAATTAAATTATACGTTTTTAAAAATAAAGATAATATCACAAGAAATCCTTTCAATGAGATCTTTATCATTTATTTCTAAAAGTTCGTTAAAAAAACGCTTAAGCAGAGCATGAGTTTCTGTTAATTTAACCGCAAGAATTTTTCCTTTTTTCGTTAATCTGATTGCACAAAAGTATGGTAATACGAAGGTATTACACCTATTCAACTTTCATGGGCAAGTTTCTCTGATTTTATTCTTAGCTATTTAAATTCCTTTATTATCTAAACACTTATTCTTTCATATACATTGATATAATCATCAACCATCCTATCAAGGGAAAATTTTTCTTCAACCCATTTACGGCAATTTAATCTGCTAATACCTTTGATATCATCTAATACATTGACAGATTCTTCAATTGATTCGACTAAAAAGCCTGTCTTTTTATCACTAACGACTTCGGGCATGCTTCCTTTGTTAAAGGCAATGACGGGAGTACCACAAGCCATTGCTTCGACAACAGACAATCCAAATGGTTCGCTAAAATTAATTGGATGAAGTAAGGCATAGGCGTTTCCTAATATTTTATCCCTTTGTTTGGGACCAACAATTCCGATATATTCGATGTTATTAGCACTTAAATAAGGTTTAATTTCGTGCTCATAATACATTTCGTCTTGTATAATTCCTGCCATGATTAATCGCATTCCGTATTTGAGCGATATTTCGATTGCCTCTTTAGCTCCTTTATCGTTATGAATTCTACCAAAGAATAATAAATAGTCTCCAATTTGTTCTCGAAATGCGAATTGAGTGAGATCAATTCCATGATGTATAGTAGCAATATAATCAAGGTCAGGGTTACGATCTGCTTCGCTAATCGATACATAATAACATTTTTTATTATACTTTTTATATACAGGCAAGATTTTTGGTGAAGAAAATCCATGAATCGTTGTTAAAACCGGAGTTTTTGTCATCTTAGTGTAAGTTAAGGGAAGAAAATCAAAATGGTTATGAATTATATCAAATTCGTCTCCTCTTTCGAACACTTCTGAAATATGTAAACATTCCCAAACTTTTGGGATTAATTCTTTATCTTCTTCGTACCCTTTAGGGCACACTCCAACTAGATGCGCATTAGATACCGAGTCTTCCGTCGCAAAAAGGGTTACTTCAATTCCTCTCTCAACAAGCCCCTCAGTTAATAATGAAACAACAGATTCCCAAGGACCGTAATGGTGTGGAGGAGTTCGCCAAGCAATTGGGGAAATCATTGCTACATGCATTCCTTACCTCCTCCTTCAGAATAATAATTAGTTGGCTTCATATATCATTCATTTTCTTTTGTTATTATATCAACTTCAAGTAGCGTGTCTAAGTGATACATATTTAAAAGTGAGAGCAACCAAGCTAAGGTAGATTCTGCACCTTGATTTCTACCTTTTCCTGTGGCTGATAATCCATCACTGCATCCTCCAGTTTTATAATCATAGATAGAAATGTTCAAATCATTGCGTCCTAAGTACCATTCTAAACACCGTTGTGCTTCGAGAATCCATTTTTTATCTTGAGTGACTTTAAAAGCTTCAATACATGCCTCAAGGATGCTCTGGACTTCGAGTGGTTGTTGATCAAATCGTGCAATCTCACCACCTTTTGGATACCAACCGTTATTGCCAATAGGAGTTAAATGTCCTTTTTCACTTGTTTGAATTCTTAGTAACCAATCTAGCGACTGCAATCCCGCTTCAACCATATCTTGTCGCTGTAACCATTGTCCTGACATTAGTAAAGCTTGTGGAATTTTCCCATTATCATACGCAACAATATTTTCAATCCAAGGCCAATTATCTTGAGCGTTTTGACAATACATCTCAAATAACTTATGTGCTATCTCTTTTCGATACAGTTTAATTCTGCGATCACCACTAAATCTTGATAAATATGCGTGAATTCCTATCAGACCAAAAGCTAAGGCCCGAGGCGAATTAAATTTGGATAAACTTTCTACAGCTTTATCAAATATTTCCAATGCTACATTTTCATATTCTTTAACATTTGAAACACCAATAGTGAAACCTAAACTCCAGATTGCACGACCGTGACTATCTTCAGATCCCATCTCTTCTATCCATTTCCGATCATAACTCATAAAATTTCGAAATCTGTTATTATCTTCGTTGAATGCGTGCAAGATAAAACTCAAATATCGATATCCATATTTATTTAGAAATTTATCCTCGAGTGAAAGATTTTGTGCAAGTAAAACAGTGATTATTGCCCTCGCGTTATCATCGGTGCAATATCCATGATTTCGATTTGGTATGATATAATTAGCGTGTTGTAGAATACCAACATCATCTGTCAAACGATATAAGTGATCAAATTTTGGGTCAGGCATTTCAAAAGGTGTGGTTCTCAGAGATTTTCTCCGTGATGAAGACTCTGGATAGCATAATCTCTTTTGTACGAGCTCATCAAAAATTTCTAAATAATTTCTAGCAACTTCTTTCCAAATCATTTTTCTGGAGAATAAATATGCTTGTTTTCGCACATTATGTCCTTCTGCTTCATT
>SDNM01000008.1 GCA_004524385.1 Promethearchaeota archaeon | reverse complement strand
TTCTATGATATAATTTTAAGTTCAGGCATATAAATTTAATCTCTCTTAAAGTTTATTATGTCTTTAGAATTTTTACATATTATTTAAAGGCAAAAATTTCGTTTTGTGAGTTACATAATAGGCAAAGATATTACTTTAAAAAATTTATATGAAAAAAAGAAAATTTGATACATTTCTGTTCGGGTTTTCATTTGATTTTTCTCCGGTGCTGGTCAAGAAAATGAAATTGATTATGATGAATTTAAAGTAGAGATTTCAGAACTTATTTCTCTATCTCTAAAATAAATATTAGTTAATTATTTTATTATAGTTAAGAGGATTACACATAACGGAGGAAAAACGAGGGTTTCTTTTTCAGTCACGGGGTTTTTTTTTTCGTTCCATAGAGAAACGATTTTTTTTAGTTCAGTTATTACGGGGTTTTAAAGAATTAGTATTTAACTGAATTATTTTTTTTTAGATCCTCCGCTCAATTTTGAAAAATTGTATATGTGTAATCCAATTCATTATATGAATTGGGAACTATAAAAATCTATCTGATCGATATATTTAAATTCCCATTCTTATGTGAAAGAAAAACTTTTTAGGAATCTTAAGTTTTAATAAAATAAAGCCGAGTGGTGTAGTGGCCAAGCATCGGGGGCCCTGAACCCCTGGACCACGGTTCGAGTAATTAGCGATGTGGCGTCGCTCTTCGAAATTCCGTGCTCGGCTATATTTTTTTTTACCTTATTCGTTTAATAATATGATATCCAAATTGGGTTTTGACAGGCTGGGAAATTGCTCCGATCTTTAATCTTGTACAAGCATTCCAGAATTCGGATACCATTTTACCTTTTGGAAATTCCCCTAAATTACCTCCTTTATTCTTACTCGGGCACTCAGAATACTTTCTTGCGAGTTTTTCAAAGTTTTCACCAGCTTGCAAATCTTCATAAATTTCTTGTGCCATACTTAGCTTATTAACTAATATATGGCTTGCTTTTATTTTTCCCCCTTTTATTGGGGCTCCTCCTTTTCCTGCGGAGCCCTTTGATGCTCCACCCTTTTTTTGCATCCCTTTTCCATATTTTGGCTTTCCCATAATTTCAAACCTAAAATTATCTGTTAATTTTATTAATATTATTAAGTGTTCAAGTTAAGAAAAAGTTGTTAATTGATGATTAGATACCTGAAGTTTTTAATTTCCTTTATACTATTGATTTCAACTACAATGCTACGAAAATCTTGAAGGCTTCCCTCAAAAACCATAAAGAATGTATTGTGAGGATTATTAGTATAAAATTGCTGATTTTTACTTACAATCTGATCACTATAGTTATTTTCTATTTTATTCAATTTTTTTAGAATATTTATATCATTAGGCACGACGATGATCATATTTCCGATAATTTTTTTAGTTAATGGAGTAAAAAAATCAATAGTTGCAGCATCCATATTTGAAAAGTCAGGACTTTGCTGTAATCTCAATATTGCATCCCTAATTAGTTTAGATTTGTTCTTGTACTTATTGTTAGAAATTAGTTTATCCAAGAACTTCTTAAGGTTGTCATTAAGAGACACGGAAACAATGGGAATGAATACCACCTTTTTTTTATTTATCTCTTTGCTTTATATATAATTAGATATTAAAATTTATATATTTATTGCATCCAATTGAGAATGATATTTTAAATTTTTAAAGTTCTAGTCAATACATTTCTGAAGCTTTCTACATCATTAACAAGGCGGTCCGCATCATCCTCACTAATACTTTCGTCCTTCTCATATTTATTTAATCTTGTAAGCCAGAATTCAATTCTCCCTAGGACTGGGCTATCTTCTCCAATAATCTTTCTTAACCGAATAAATGTATCGTGTAATTTAGTTCTTATGTTTTGTGCTTTCCAACGAAGCATGCAATAATCGCTTACCTCTGCCAAATTTTGGGTTATTGCCATGACATCGAGCGTTTTTTCTCGTTCTTCACTTTTGATCTTGCGAATAATTTCTATTTGTTCATAGAGCAATTCTATAACGCGAGCGAGAAATCCCGTAAGCTGGCCTGGGTTGGCGCACCAAACTCTTATTTCCAAGGATTGATTTGCAGATGAAACGAACACTCTTACAATTATCCTACCGCCCGTGACCTTAGCTTCACTACAGAACCAAGCCTCTGCTTCATAGCTTTTTTCTGCATCGCCACCTTCATGAGATGTAATCATACTCGTATCAAAATTTTTTAAAGTTCTAATTCCAGCTCTATAAGCTAATCGAGGATCTAAATCAGCAATTAAAAAAGCCCGAGCATCATTAGGAAGGTCTTTAATTGATAATTGACAATCCTCAATTGTGGCTAAAGAGGAACAAACCAATGGGCATTTAATTTGTACTTCTTTTTTTCTCACATGAATCGTTTTTTGCTCACCAATAGTATTTTTGTAAATGACAGTTCCACCAATATTAGAAATTCCACATTCCTTAGGTTCTAAATAGAAATCTACTCCCCTTGAATTCCCTTGTTCAATGACCGGAATAGTAATTAAAGATTGTTTTAAATTGTAGCTTGTAGGAGCATCTAATACAACTTTTACATTATTAATCGCCATATCACTATGATTTCTCACAACAACTTTGAAATGAAGTTGACCTCCTATAAAATCATAATCGCGTAACGCTTCAATTTTCCCCTCATCTTTTGGCTCAATTTTTTCTTTTGAAACTTGAGCCGCCTTTCTTGAAGCTATTGGTACATCATAGGCTACAAGCATTTTTTTTTGAGAGTCAATATATCCATCTATCTCTCCCCTTCCGATTAATATTGCTAAATTTTCTTCAATAGTTGCCTCTGTCACTCCTAATCTATTTGATAATTCTTTCAATTTTAAGTTTCTGTATGCTCTCGTGAGTTCTTTTAGTTTTGTTTCGAGATGTTTCGTTGTCATGAATTCCCTTCGTTGAGTAAATATTCCCCTAATATCACCACTTTTAATCATTTCGTGAAGACTTTTTCTACTTAATTCCAAAGCGATATTCTGTTTTTCAGCAAGTTTTGAAAGTTTAAATACTCCCATATCTTTTGAAAATTTTTTAATCTCACTATAAATTTGATTGATAGTAATTATTTGTTTACCATGATCAGCAAAATATCCATTAATAGCTTTAGTTTTCATAAGATTAATACAATTATTCTTAATTAACTCAGAGGGCATATTAAACCTTTTAGCAAGCTCAATTAACGGAATTCGACCTTTTTCATTAATAGTTTTTATTAAATTATCAGTAATATAGTTCTGAGAATAATATATTCTTTTATCTTTTGAAAATGCTCCTTTAATTTGGAATTTACTGATTTGCTTGTAAATTACTTTAAGGGCCATATCTGAATTCATATCCAGCATCAATGCTAAATCTTTTACCTTTATAATACCCTCTTTTTGAATTTTTGTAGCTAATTTCTTTCGCATCTCAAAAGATATATAATAAAATATTCGATTTTTAGAATCAATAATTCCATATATTCGTTCTTCTTCAATATATTTCTTAATTAATTTTAACATCTGTTCTGCTGAGATGTGAAACGCATCCATTATAGACGAAAAACTCGTTGTAGGAGCTCTCTTTAAAAGGTCTAAGAAACATTTAGGACAAATTTCTTTTCCAATAATGTGTTTTAATTTTTTATTACACTTCGAAAAGGATTGAATAAGATTATACCTTCTTGCTTCTTTTTTTAATTGGTCTTCGGATGGATAAAATATGCCAGGTGTTTTTAAATATGAATTCCACCCATCTTCTGGGTTGCTACATTGCAGATAATATTGACCTGACGATAACTGCTCGATTCTCAAAATAGCACCACAATCTGGACAAGAACTATCTTCCATAATTGAACAGCGATATTGTAATTCAGCAGCTTTCGCTTTTGAGTATTGTTGATTATGTTTCTTACATTCCCATAACTCCGTTGTTGCTGTGTGGTTAATACAAAAGCTAGTTTTACATTTTTCGCATTTAAATTCTATGCGTGAACTGTCACAGAACAAACATTTTTCCGTCGCCATGATATCTTATCTTTATTAATATTTTTTCTTTTATCTCTCTTATATATTAATATAAAAAAATTCAGATTTAAATTCTTTACATAGTCCATTTTTTATTTTTTATTTTAAACGGGAAACTGTAAAAAGATTAATTTGTAAGAAGCTCAAAACCATAATAATTATGTTGACACCGATTATTATCAATAACATAATTACATAAATAGTATTCTTTTTTGTTTTCTTAGATTCTTCCATTTTCGTTTCCTTCGGTAATATCGTTTCAGCAGTTCGTTTTGCAACTGCCAATGGGAATAAGCCTATTAATGTTCCCAGTGAAAAATAGAATACTGTAAAAAATCCTTCTAACCATCCGTAACTTAAAGAAAAGATTAAACATTGAGAATATATATATAATTCGAATAAACAAGGGGGAAATCCTGCAAGAAGTCCAAAGATAAAAGGTGTTCTTCGTTTATTCCAATCCAAATTCATAATACTATCTTTATACTTTGAATGTGGGAAGTAGTCCTTCCTCGTGATAAAAAATAAAAAAGCAATAGCTACAAATGTAGAAGAAAATGCACCGAAAAAGGTTATAGTATGTGGATCTAAAACAACAGAGGGGAGTAATATTAATGGAATTAAACTAATTAGAATACTAATAATGGCAATAGTTAAATTTGCAGTCATTAGACCAAGTCCATATAAAATTAATATAAAGAAACTGCTTTTGGGGTCTTTAGTTACTCCAAAACTATAAAAACAGAAGAGAGCCTTGTCCTCACATGGCATAACAGTGTGAAGTAAACCTAATAAAAATGCTGGCAAGAAAATAATCCAGTATTCCTGTAAAATAAGAAATTGCAGCATTTTTTTAATTTTTAGAGTTATTAATTTATCGTTAAATTAAATAAATTTTATGGTATTTTGTATTACTATTTTTAATCATTATATTTAGCATTTTTTATTATTGAAAAAGGAAGTTTCTCTTCGTAAAAAGCTTTACCTATGATTACACCATAAGTACCTATTTTTTTAAGCTTTTCAACATCATTTTCATACCTGACTCCACCAGCAGCATATACAGGTATTTTAACAGATTTGATCATCTTCTCAATATTTCCAAAATCGGGACCAGTAAACGCCCCATCAGCTTCCACTGAAGAGAAGAGAATGTATCCCGCACCTAAATTCTCGATCTTTTTACCAAAACTGAATGGATCCTTGTCTGTTTGTTTCGTCCATCCGTGTGTAGAAATCTTTCCCTGTTTATAATCTAAAGCAACAATAATATGTTTAGAACCAACCTCATCTGCTAATTTTTTAATAATCTCAGGTTGGTTTATAGCTAACGTTCCAATTATAACTCGGTCAGCACCAATTTTAATAAGTTCTTTTGCTGCGTCAAGGCTTCTGATTCCTCCTCCAATTTGAACTTTTGATTTATTTGATGCTTTTTTTATCATTTTTTTTAATAATTCTTTGTTCTTATCTGAGCCCCATGCTCCATCTAAATCTACAAAGTGTATTCGTTGTGATCCTTGACTAATCCAAAAATCCAGCGCATCGAGAGGATTCTTGTAATATATCCTTTCAGTTCCCTTTTCTCCTTTATACAATCTTACGCATTTTCCACTGCTAATATCAATCGCAGGTATTATTTCTATTTCATATCACCATTTTTGTATTAGTTTATCTTAACCTATTAAAACCTTTTTGTAAATTAAATATATAATTCCAATATAAAATATAACAAATATTATTGGTATAAAAAATTCGACAATTATCTGATGATTATCAATAACAATTTCGACAATTATCTGATGATTTTCAATATACAGCTTATATGACTTTAAAATACCTTGATCATTATATGTTGCGTGAATTTTAATGTATTCAGTAGGATAATCACCTTTCAAATCATATTTTTCAATTTCACAACTTATAGCTAATATTGTTCTGGATCTGGTATCAATAGAATAACCCTCATATAAATCTATTTCTTTTAAATAGTCATCTAATGGAAGAGGGAGCCAAATTGGAGCAGAATTTGGAAATATTAAATCATCAGAATAATCTTTTGGATCAGAATAATGTGTAATTTGGTCTTTATAATCATAATCGCCCCATTTATCATCATTCGTCCATATCCACTTTTTAAAAGTAACACTAAAAAATTCCTCATTTTTTTGTGATTTTGGATTATATATTCTTAAATCTTTATCAGTATCTTTAACCGTCAATCTCATCCGATTTCCGCGTTTTAATTCCTCAAAAAGACCCGTTCCATTAGAATTCCAATTTTTTCCAAATAAATCCTCCATTTTCTTTTCATCACATATATTGCATTTCCAGGTAAATGAATCGCCTTCATCAACACCAATATCATAATTTGATGCAACTACATTTGAAGTAGTAATAACAATAAATCCTATAAACACTATTGATATTAATAAAAGCAATTTAATCTTCAAAATTAATTTCCTCTAAATTATAATATTTTAAATTTTATTTATCTATTTTTTCTCTGACTTTAACACATATTTACTTATCCCAAAAAAAACCAATATTAGAAAAATCGTGCTTGCAAAATTATAGGGAAAGTAAAACCAAATTAAGAACCAAATTCCCATAAAAGCTAAATCAAATAAACTGAAAAAGAGCACACTTTTTCTAAAATATTTCATAGTTATTTCTGAATGTCTCGGTAAAATAAATATAATTATCATCAAAAACGGAATTAAAATCAGAAGATGATGGTCCCAAGAATCGTAATATCCAAGCAGCATAATTATTATGCCTAAAGTAATCCCAAAAACTATTTGGTAGTTTTTGTCAAATTTTCCAATAATGAAAATTATAAATCCAAACCCCCCTACAATACTTATGACAACAATTAACACATATAGTTGATTAAAGGGAATATTGTACACAAAGCAGAAATTTATTATTAATTTAGTAATACTAAATGAAAAATTTAAAGTAACGGGATTACTTCCGGTGAAATTTGTTTCTATAAATCCCTCCCATAATTTAGGATATGCTAGAAATAGGAAAATATTTAACGAAACTGGCAAAAAGACTCCAATTAACCTTAAGAGGCTAGTTGAAAAATCAACAGTAAGCTTTTTTCTTCTTTTAGAATCTAGATTGATCACTAATAAAAAAGGAATTAAAAATAAAGCTATAGGTTTAAGGATTATACTTACTCCTAAAATTAAACTACCAGCAAATTGCCATTTAAGTTCTTCATATTTAAGAAAGATATAAAGAGAGATTAGTATAAAAAGAGTAATATATAAATTAATTTGCCCTAAAATATAATTGAAAATTTGGGGTATTCCTGTCAAATAAATGCAAATATATATAATAATTCGCTTATCGTCTTCTTCATGATCCTCACCTTTAACAAATTTACAAATTTTATATAAAAAAATACAAATCAATATGTTAAGAATTAAATTAAAAGTATGGAAAAGTAAGAAACCTAATTCAAAACCTAAAAGATAAAAAGGGATAAAAAACATTGCAGAGAGAGGCAAATATCTATAATCCCATAAATAATTTTCTTGATCATATAAATTGTTTATATCGTTATAAAATATCCCCCCAGCATTAAAGTAAATTATAAAATCATTTTGATCTCTAAGAATTGTAAAAACAATGATTAACGTGACAATAAAATAACCTAAATGAAATATGACAGAATATCGAAAAAATTTAAAATTAATCCAGAGTTCTTTAAATCTCTTAATCGGTTTCATTGAATTTTAAAAGAGTTATAAAATTTACATAAATTTAATTTTCTATAAAATTCTTAAATTAAATTAGTAAAATTAATTTTTTTAAATTTTAAAAGGGATTTAAAATGAAAACTAGTTTTGGAGTTATAATTGGAAACCGAGATGCATTTCCAGATCACCTTGCAAAAGAGGGAAGGTTAGAAATTATCGCTGTTTTAAAAGAATTAGGTTATGATTGTGTTATTTTAGGAGAAAATGACACAAATTATGGCGTTGTAGAAACATATGATGACGCAAAAAAATGTGCTGAACTTTTTAAAGCTAACAAAGAAAAAATCATGGGGATATTAATTGTGCTCCCTAATTTTGGTGATGAAAAAGGAATTGTTTCGACGCTCAAACTAGCAAACCTAAATGTTCCTGTACTAATCCAAGCCTCTTCAGATCATATCGATAAAATGGGTAGAAAATTCAGAAGGGATGCCTTTTGTGGGAAGATTTCAGTATGTGGCGTTTTATACCAACATGGAATTCCATTTTCTTTAACAACCCTTCACACTTGTGATATTAAATCCGATAATTATAAAAATGACATTATAAAGTTTGAAAAGGTATGTAAAATTGTGGATAAAATTAAAAATGCTAGATTGGGCCAAATTGGAACGAGACCTAATGCGTTTGAAACAGTTAGATATAGTGAAAAAATCTTAGCATTTAGCGGAATAACCGTTGAACCTATAGATTTATCAGAAATCCTTGGATTTATTAATGAATTGAGTGATGATGATCCCCAAGTCAAAGAAAAAATGGAATTTCTTACTAATTATACCTCAACACGTGAGTTTCCAGAAGTAGGTCTTATCAAACTCGCAAAATTGGCAGTAGTTATTGATAACTGGGTAAAAGAAAAAGAGTTAGATGGATTTGCTTTTCAATGCTGGCCCTCAATCGAATCAAATTTAGGGATTGTTCCTTGTGCTGTTATGAGCACTTTTAGTGAAGGGCTAGTACCCGCCGCATGTGAAGTGGATATAGCTGGATTAATCGGGATGTTAATACTTCAAATTGCTACTGATTCCCCTTCAGCAATTTTAGATTGGAATAATAATTATGGTGATGATCCAAATAAGATGGTATTATTTCACTGTAGTAATTTACCTAAGTCATTTTTTCAAGATACTTCAATGACACTACATCCGATTATGAAAGATTTCAGAGGCGAAGACAATACTTTTGGTGCGATTCAAGGACGAATAAAAACTAAACCTTGCACTCTTCTGCGTGTAGAAACAGATGATATGTATGGTGAAATTAAAGCCATTATTGCTGAAGGAAATTATACAGACGATAAATTAGAAACCTTTGGTGGATACGGAGTAATAGAAGTCCCAAATCTACAGTCTTTAATTAAGAAGATATGTAATAATGGATTTGCTCATCATGTTGCAGCAAACTTTAATAGAGTTGGAGATATAATCTACGAAGCACTCAACAATTATCTAGCCTGGAATGTAGAATTCCATAATTAAGATTAAAACTTCTTATTTTTTTCTTTTTATTTTAACCTAAAAACATAACTAACTGTATGTTCTTCGCCAAAGATTTCTGATGTTTGTAGTTCTTTATGCATTTTTAGGAGTTTCATACCTAAAGGAGTAAAAATATCAATAACCTCTTCTATAAAATATCCCCGTGAGTACATTTTTTCTCCCAAAATTTCAATAATCGTATGTTCATCTGGATTTTCTCCCCAAGGCTCATTTAAGGAAAGATAAAAAATTCCTCCTTTTTTTAAGGCTCGAGCAATCCTACTCGCAACATCCTTAAATTGTAGCGGTGAAAGCAAGAGCATTGAAAAGGATGATACTGCTCCATCGAACATATTCTCAAAGTTTAGTTCGATCATAGATAATTCTTTAAATTCTGCTTGAGGAACATTCCTCTGAGCCACCTTTAACATTTGGGGTGCGATATCAATACCTAAAACAGAAAATCCTCTTTCAATTAGGAGTTTAGCGTAAGGTAATCCTGTTCCAGAACCAATATCTAACACTAAACTCTTTTCAGATAAGTGGGAACAAAATAAATCAAATAAAACATTTGGTTCATCAAGCCATATTGGATGATGTTTTTCATATTTTTCAGCTAGATTGTTCCAAGCTGTCTTATTCAAACTGAGAATATCATCGTCTTTATTCATTACCACACATCGTCCCATTTAATTTTTCTATTATCCACATCTTAAATAGTTAGTATCCATTAATTTGGTTAAAATAATCATCTGGATCATCAATGCCGGATTTTAATAATTCAAGTTCCTTTTGAATCCCCAATTCTTTACTAGTCTTAATCATGTATGATACATCTAATGTATCATTAAATCTCATCCAACATCCTAACGCATCAGTGTAATCTTGCCAGCCTCCATAGACTAATTTGGACATTATAAAATCCTCTTTAGATGTTGCCCAACATTCGATTTCCGAAAAAGAGACTCTTACTCTTCTCTTTAATGCAATCAGACCGATTCTTTTATATTTGTCTTTTGACTTTCTATCGAGAATATAATTATCAAATTTAATATTCTCTTGTCTATCTAAATATTGAAGTAATTTAGTTTCTCTCGCCAATCTTGCTGTAGTTTCCCAATCTTGATAAGGGTAAAAATCATTCTGTCTTAATAAAGAAATGTAGGATTCAATACTATGATTAACCGAATAAATATCAACAACAAAATCAATATCTTGGGTTGATCTAACTTCAGAATAGAGACTTGTTAAAACACCACCAACTAAATAATATTTGATACCATATTCTTGTTCAATTTTTTCAAGAAAGTCTATCAACTGTTTAAAGGCTAATTCATACCTTATTTCCATTTTTTCTTGCGCCTTAATTTCATTTTTTCGTTAAATTCATTCATTTCAATAATAATTTCTTTTAGTTTTTTATTTGGAAATCTTTTCATTTCTGTTTCAATATAATTTTTGATTCCAAAATTACATAACTCGAAAAAGATTTTCACTGATTTCTTGGTAGGAGTTCTTTTCATTAGTTCAATCTTTTCCTTAAAATTCCTTGAAATCTTCCTAAAATTTGTTTCTGTACCCTCTGACATATTCTTTATTTTACTTTTGAGAATAAAATTAATTTTAATAATATAATTTTCTAAATTATTAATAAAACAAGACACTTATTAAATTTCTTAATAACTTTCATTCTTGAAAGTCCAAGAAATCCTCACTTTTTCCTTTCTATTATTAATTCTTTATCAAAAAAACCAGATTCAATGATATCTTGCCTTCTTCCACCCAATTTTGTGTACAACTCAAAAGGAAAATTATATTCTGCACTTTTTTTGTTATTTTTTCTAAAATTCAAAATTCTTTTTCGAGTGAGATAAATGGCATATTCGGAAATGTCGCACCCTATCCATTTTCTTTTTAACTTTTCTGCTGCTAAAAGAGTTGTCCCTGAACCACAAAAAAAATCTGCTATTAAATCACCCTCATTACTTCCTAATTTTATTATTCGTTCAAGTAATTCGTGATGCTTCTGAGTAGGAAATCCAGTCCATTCTTTAGATGCGGGTTGCATGCAAGGAATTTTCCATACATCGTCAATTTTTTTATCCTTCACGATGCGATATACCACATGACCATCTTCACCTTTTACATTTTTTAAAACTCCATTTACCATCTCTCTTTTAAGTTGTTTCATTGGTTTTTTACGTGGCATTCTTAATTCATTAAAAGTATAATCAAATGTTTTAGAATATACTAATATATCGTCATGTGCCCGGGGGAGGTTCTTTTTCCCGGCGGAATATTTATTATAATAGTACCAAATAATATTATTAATAAAATTCTCTTGTCCAAATACTTCATCCAATATCAATTTGATATAATGGCTGGCATGCCAATCTAAATGAATAAATAATAAACCAGTGTTCGTCAATAATTTATGAAATAAAACTATTCTTTCATATAGCATTTGTAAATAAGAGTCAAAATCCTTTTCCCATTTGTCAAAGTAGGCTACGGTTTCATAATCTTTATCGGCTTCTTTAACTTGGATATTATAATTAGATCCGGAAAAAAAAGGGGGATCTATGTATATTAAATCTATTTTTTCTTCAAAATCATTTAATAGATAATATAAAACTTCTAAATTTTCGCCCCAAAATAATTTATTTTTCCATTTGTTTGAATAATTTTCTTTTTTAGCAGGTGTTTCAGAAGATTTTGATAATATTTCAATTTTCTTAAAATTATTCAGATATTTCTTCTTTAACTTTTCTATATTGCTTGTTATATTATTTTTATCTTCCCAAATTAATTTAACCATAATTTTTTAAAGCTTCAATATTGATTTTAATCCAAACAAGATAATTGTTAATATATAATTTATAGATTATTATAGTTAAAAAAAAATATTGAAGTTTGCTAATATTAATGAAATAAAATGGTTAAAATACAAATTGGATGTGCAGGATGGGACTACAAAGACTGGGCTGGCCCATTTTATCCAAAAAGACTTGAGAAATCTCGTCATTTGGAATATTACGCGAAATATTTCGATTTAACTGAAATAAATTCTACATTCTATAATCTTCCTGCTGAAGAAACAGTACATAAATGGTCAAATCGCGTTCCAGAAACCTTTTGCTATATTGTAAAAGTATGGCAAGAAATTACACATAAATTAAATCATCCAGAAATAGAATCTCGTATAGCGCAATTCTTTTATCGAATGAAAACTCTACGTGAGAAAATTATTGCTTTCCTATTTCAATTTCCCCCTTGGTTTAAATATGCTGATAAGCATCTAAAACGATTAATTTGGGTGCTTAATGAAAGTCCCTCAGAATATCACTACATCATTGAATTACGAGATAATTCATGGTTTGACCCTAAAATCCTTTCAAACTTTATAGATGGTTCTCAAAAAATTCTCGGAACATCATATATACCATATGCAAAACCATATTACCTCCCTAATCAACAATATTACTATATAAGACTTATTGGAGATCGAGAACTTCTGGTTTTTAATCGAGTTCAAAGAGAACAAAAAGAAGCAATTAGTCATTTAAATGAAAATGTTAATAAGTTGATAAAAGAACCGAATATAAACGAGATATTCATCATTGTTAATAACCATTTCGCAGGTTTTGCTCCTGCATCTGCAAATGAACTTAAAAAGCGATTTGGTTTAATATTCCATCGATTTAATCAACAGAAAAAATTGTCTGACTTTCTTTAACATAAATCTTTTTGTAGATGTTTAATTGATATTATAAATATTTTCGAATTTTAATAATTATAAAATCAATAAAAAAATAGGATTAAATATGGCTGGATTATCAAGACTTTTTAAAAAAAGATACAGACTTTTTCTTTTAATAACTATTTGGTTAGTAATCGGGATTTTTATAGCTGCTTTTAGGTTTGGTCTTGGCATATTTATTCTGACACCATTAATTCCGCTCTGCATTGTCTTATGTGCTATATCTATATTTACAGATTTAAGAGACATGAAATTGCTAACTTTTATTGTTGTCATTATTATTACAGCGATCTTGGTTTACTTTTTTTATATATTTCGTAATAGAATAGTTCCGTTTTTATTTTCTTTAGCAATAATAAGTTATATTATAATAACAGCCTTATTTACACTGTATGCTTGCTACGAAGGGGGTAGAAATTTAGATGAATTTATTTACACAAAGTTTCCCAGCCCTACACATCATATATTTAGATGGTTAGAATTCGCGGGTGGTATAGCTTTAGGTCTTTTAATCATTTGGGCGACATATATTTTTACAGGAGCTCAATTAAACCTTATCACATTGATTATTTTTATAACTATTTTAGTGTTAGCGGGTATTGCTGTTCTATTGATATTAACGGGAAAATTTAATGCTTGGCTTGGAACTTTCTCTCTTTATGCTGGAATTTATTTTGCATATTTAGTTGTTGCTTTTCTTTATGGCCCTACGCTACTTCAACAGGGTGGCGTTTATCCAATAATGATAATTATTTTTTTTGCTGTATTTGACATAATAATTTTACTTTATACAATTGGCGTTTTAGTGGGCGAAAGAGCAGATATCATTAGTAAAAAAATAAAGATTGGACCAGATACTATTCTTATGTGGTTGATCTTTTCGAAAGCTGCTTATGAACTTGCAAAATTACTCGATCCTTCAACGATTTCATTCAAATATTGGTGGGTCCTTATTATTTTTATTCTTCTCTTAGGCATAGTTGGATTCATAGGTATAATTAAGTACAAGAAGTTTAAGACATCGATAAAAAGCAAAAGAACTAGG
>SDNM01000257.1 GCA_004524385.1 Promethearchaeota archaeon | reverse complement strand
TAATCTTTTTATCTAATTCTTCAAAAGCCATATCAATCTTGAAATATTCTTTTAGAATTTTAACTAAAGCCTTTGAAGCACGTGGGTCCAGGCTCATCATTGGCAAAGGAATCGTTTCAGCTAACAGACAAATTCCTGGTGCGAAGCCTTTTACACCCGCATATGCTGGTAATATCCCATTTGCCCCCGCAATTATTCCACCATCCATTATTTTAGTATTTTCTAATTCTAAAAAAGATTGCATTAAATCCTTTGATGTACTACATATATGAACTTTAGGTTTATCAGATACATTATCCGAGATTAAAGCCCCAGTAGATAAATACATTTTTATTTTTCCGCCAGAGATTTTGTCCATTTCTTCGCAAAATCTTTTAGCGAACTCAAAAACGCCTTCTGGACTTTGAGGTTGAAAATTTGCGGTTAATATAAAAAGATCGTGAATTTTTCTTTTTTTATAATATAATTTAGCAGATGGAAGATCTAATGAACCAGCTTCCACAGTACTTTTAGGGGGAAAATCAAAATATTCTATATTTAAAAATAATTCTGCGTCAATCGCGTCTTTAATTGTAGAAATTGCTAATTTAGCGACTAAAGCTATTCCAGGCCATCCTATCAAGACGACAGGATCGTTAATATCATCAATGTTTAAGTCAATCTTTTTTTCGATGTTGAAATACATGGGAAATTCTTCCTTTCATTATTTAAATTCGATAGATTCTCCACAGCTAGGGCAGAATTTTATAGGATTATCAATTTTATGACCACAATAGGGACAAAAAATACCAGGGCCTTCTTGAATTCTGGATTGCCAGGTATTCCTCTGTGCGGGAAAAGATTGTTGTGCGGGATAAGGTTGTTGTGCAGGATAAGGTTGTTGTGCAGGATATGGTTTGTAATCTGGCTGTTTTTTTGGAGGATAATATAGATCTCCTAATTCGTATCGTGCCTTACAATGTGCGAATAAGGGGGTTAATAAACAAATAAACAAGGGTGTAAAGATTATATTTACTAAATTAATTTGGATCAATTCATATAGAATTATCATTCCATAATTTCTAGTATTAGGATCATACCAAGATATTAAAGTAGCCTCATCCACATTCCAAATAAATAATAGAAAAATTGAGTATCCTAATTGAATAAGAAATGTAATTAAGATAGTAATAAAAAAAATAGTAAAAATTTTCAAAAATGAACCTTTAGAAATTAAATGCGCCTTCGAAATTAGATTTTTCTTCTGTATTACTTCTGTTCCTTCTTCTTTATCTTCCATGTTATAAGTATAAATTGTAAATATATATCGTCCAAAAATGAGAATTCCTGGGATCATTAAGATCCAAATGCTTAAAGGTATGCATATTCCGATTAAAATTATTACTAGCAACATCTTTGGGTTAAATGACTTTTTAAATTGATTAAGAAAATTAACTTCTTCATTCATATAATTTTTATAAACAAAAAGACTTACTGAGCACATTGCTATAACAGTAAAAATTGCTCTTATCAAAAAATCTAGAAATAATATTAGAAGTTCGATTAACGCGATTAATAGTATTCTATCGTATTCTGCTTCAGATACATTTTCAGGATCTATTTGAATATATTCTATTTCTAATTGGTAAGATAAAAAATATAAGTCTGCTAATAGAAATACTTTGATAATTATATATATGATATAAAAAGAAGCCATTGGTAGCAACAATTTCCAATAAAATTTCTTAAAAAGATTAAATCCATCTGAAATAATATTGCCAAAGGATTTATTTGCCAAATCTCTTCGTTCATTATCTTCCATATATTTTTTAAAATTCTTTCAATTATTTATAATTTTTTAAACAAATTATCATAATTACTTAATCTTTACGGGAATCTTTTAAACGAGATCTAAAGAAATATTACACAGATAAGATCGAGTTTAATATTCACAAATTCTCTTTGTTCATTAATTAAATAATCAATTTAGACTTAAAATGTTAAACGATTTAGTTAAAATATCGATAATTGGACATCCCGCTACGGGTAAAACCACCATTCTGAAACTTTTATCAGATAGTATAGAAAAAAGAGACAGACTTTACATCCCAACGCAAGGGTTTGATTTGAGAACGGTTAAATTCGATCAATTTATGCTTCGAGTATGGGATTTTGGAGGCCAAAAATCTTATCTTAATTATTTAGATGAATATCTTGTAGGGTCGGATCTTGTACTAATAGTGACTGATTCTAGTCCACGTAATGTATTAAATTCACGAAGATTTATTGAGTTCACAAGTAATATTGTAGATACAGATTGCCCCATAATTGCTATTGCGAACAAACAAGATTTATGTAAGAATCATGGCAGAATGGAAGCAAAAAGAGTTGAGGATATACTCAAAGTAAAAACTTACGGTTTAACGGCGATTGAATCGTCAGAACGGAAAAAATTAATCGATATTATTAAAAAAGAATTAAATCAAGTTTTTATAAGAAGAGGATTAAAAGACGTAATGAATGTTCTTAAAGATGAATTAAATAATATGGAAGAAAAAAGGAGTGTAAAAGAAATTGAAATTTAACGAAAATGAATTATTTGGGGCTGCATTGATCGGTTTTGACATGATCGATGGTCCATTTCTCAAATGGAAAAAGGAATTCGAAGATAATTCAAAAAATTTAATTAATTTAGACGATTTCGCAATGAATTTTTATCTAGCTTTCCGAGGAGGAAATGTTGGAAAGAAGCCAAGAGCAATATTATATGACAAATTTTACATTGTTGCCTTTCCAAAGGATTTAGAACTCTGCTGTTTATTTATGAAACCTCAAGGGATTGAGAAAAACATAACACAACTAAATAAAATAGCTAATAGATTTATGAATGAGATGGAAACTATAGATGACGAAAAGGAGGACTCCGATGATTCTGATGAAGATACAATAGAAGAAATTGAAAGATTAATCATAAATTTGTTAAGTGGCACAGAGATGTCAACACCAGAATTACGCAGATATTTCAAATTAAGCAATTCCCAAATTTGGAAATTAATGTATAATTTGGAAAATAACCAGAAAATTAAGCGAACGGAAAAAAAGGGAAGATCTGTATTTTGGACAGCTATTAGTTAAGTTTAGGTTTTTTTTTAATCATTTTTTATTTTTAATAGTTAAATTACCTTGTCCTATGCTCCCAACCTTTAGCTTTTGTAAACATTCGCGAAAACATTATATAGCAGATATCGGGTAGATCTTCATTTTCATTGCGGAGTGTTATAAATCTTAGGATATGGTTTATTATGAAAATTCCTAAAAATTCTGCATGATAACTACTCATATTTTTAAGATTGTCCCCTAAAAAGGATATATCCAGTCCTTTTTCTTTATCCCAGGTAATTTCCGCAAACATATTCGGAAAGAATTCTTTCTTGATTCTCCAGCCCTGGGATGTTTTCCACACCTTAGCACCTATGAATTCTGCTAATTCACCTCTATCTCCTTCTTTTAATAGTTCAAATGGCTCTTTCCTCTGGATTAGAACTTTTTC
>SDNM01000256.1 GCA_004524385.1 Promethearchaeota archaeon | reverse complement strand
TCTGATTAGATTCATCAAGGACTATAATTGATTTATCATCTGTGAGGCTCTCTGGTTTCCATGGAATTGGATCAGACACACCCCCTTCTTTTACATGAAACATTAGGCCAAATGAAGCCATTTTGTGCTTCTCCTCTTTATGCTCAAATTCTTTTAGTTTTTAAATATATCTTATATTGTAAAATATTTTTGATCAATTTAAAAATTAAGTTTTTAACAAATTTTAATAAAAATATTATTAATTCAATCTTAAACAGTTAATTGAAACTTAAATATTACAATAATCCTAATTATATTATTACTGTAAATCAAAAATTTCATAATCTTTGCATAATTAAATTATTTAGTTATAACGTTAAATGCGATTAATTGATGTGATGTGATTTTAAATGAATGACAATATTTTGAAGCTCACAATACCTAAAGGTAGTTTACAGGCAGTAGTCACTTCTTTCTTTGAGAGAGCCGGGCTTAAATTAAACTTTGCCTCAAGTCGAGATTATCGTCCTTCTATAGGTGATCCAGAGGTCTATATAAAATTATTGAGACCTCAAGAAATTCCAACTTATTTAATTGGGGAAGATGAGTTTGATTTAGGTATTTCAGGTATAGATTGGGTAAAAGAAACAAATGCGGATGTAGAAGTAATATTAAACCTTGAAATTGGTGGAGTAAGAATAGTTTTTTGCGTTCCTACCACCTGGGATAATATTAATTCACTTGACGATGTTCTTAAAAAATTTAATGACGATAATAAGGTTTTAAGAATTTCCACTGAGTACTTGACACTATCCTTGGATTATATAAAAAAAAATAAAACATATATAAAATTATACGGTGAAAAAGCTCCATTAGTAATTACACCATGGAAAACCTGGGGCGAAAATAAGAAGGTTAAAATATTCTTATCGTTTGGAGCAACTGAAGCAAAGCCGCCTGAAGAGGTGGACGCTATAATAGATAATACCGAAACGGGATCAACATTGAGGGCAAATAATTTAAAAATTGTTGAAGTTCTAGATTATTCAACTGCTGTATTAATCGCTAACAAAAATGCCTTAAAGGACGAATGGAAACGAGAGAAAATAAAGGATTTAAAAGTACTTTTAATGGGGGTAATAGAAGCATCTAAAAAACTACATATTTTTATGAATGTCCACGAAGATAATATAAATGATATTTTAGAAAAATTACCCGCATTGAAACGTCCTACAATTTCCAAATTAGCTGGTGAGAATGCTGAAGGGTGGTATGCTATAAATACAATAATAAAAAAAGAGGAGTTCTTAAGTTTAATTCCAATACTGAGAAAATATGCCCAAGGATTAGTCGTCCACGAACCTCGGCAAATACTTCCATTTGAAAAAATTTAAACAATTTAGATGGTTCATTTAGATGGTTCATTTAAAAATAGTTAACTCAGATCAAATAACTGAGGATAATATATCCTCTTATATTCCAAGGGCGGAGATTCAATTAGATGAGATAAAAGATGAAGTTCAAGAGATTATAAATAGATTAATAGAAGGTCGCGATAATGAAATAGTGGAAAATAACCGTTTCTGGGGTGCAGAAGGTTTCAAAAAAGAAGATATTAAAGCCTCTAAAGATGAAATTAATAGAGCCTATAAAAAAGTCGATAAAGAGTTATTAAATGCGATAAAATATGCTAAGGAAAATCTAATTAAATTCCATAAAGCTCAATTAAGAAAGGAATGGTCAAAAGAGATTGATAGGGGTGTTAAAGCAGGTCAAATTTTTCGACCAATTGAATCCGTGGGAATATATATTCCTGGTGGACAAGCAATATATGTGAGCACGGTATTAATGGCTGCAACGCCTGCTCATATAGCAGGTGTAAAAGAGATTATTATATGCACGCCACCACAATTAGGTAGAAGATTCGCACCAGAGATTCTTGTAGCAGCGAATGAATTTGGAATTAAAAAAATATATAATGCTGGCGGCGCAACGGCCATTGCAGCTATGGCATTTGGAACAGAAACAATACCTAAGGTTCAAAAAATCGTGGGACCTGGTAATAGATATGTAAATGCGGCAAAACAGTTATTATCCAATTTTGTGGCGATAGATAATCCGGCAGGTCCTTCAGAAGTTTTAATAATTGCTGACAAAACTGCTAATTTCAGATATGTTATATTAGATCTTATTTCTCAAGTTGAACACGCACCTGATAATGTAGGAATATTGATTTCAGATTCACAAGAATTAATTGAAAAAGTGAATAATAATATAGATTCAATCGTAAAAAATTCTAAAAGAAATAAAATAATAGAATTAGCACTAGAAAATCATTCACTTATTATTAAAGCTAAGGATATTAAAGATTGTATTAGAGTCTCGAATTTAATTGCTCCAGAACACTTAGAAATATTAATTGAAAATCCTCAAAATGTTTTAGATAAAATAAATAATGCAGGAGCAATATTTTTAGGACCATACTCTCCTGTTCCATTAGGAGATTATAGTGCAGGGACAAATCACATTTTGCCTACTGGAGGGAACGCCAAAATCTATTCTGGATTAAATATTTATGACTTTTTAAAGATTATGGACGTTTTAGAATGTGATAAAGAGGGGTTAAGATTATTAAGTAGCTCTGCCTCAACTATAGCTGAATTTGAAGGTTTATTAGCACATAAAAAATCTATTGAAGAAAGATTAAAAGAATAAAATTAATTTATATTAAGTATATTAATAATAATAATATTATATCGAAATTTAATTATATTAATCTATTTTAAAATTAGGTAATATGTATGGATCTTAATGAACTTTTAAGAGAGGTACTTAAGAATTTCTCTCCTTATCAACCTGGAGAACAACCAATTGGAGATGACTGGATCAAATTAAATACAAACGAGAATGCCTACCCTCCAATACCAGAAGTAATAGAAGAAATAAAAAATGCTATTAATGATAAACTTAGATTATACCCAGATCCTTTGGCGCTCGAAGTCCGTAAAGCAGTACTGAATCAACTATTAAGAGATGAAGACACTCTAACTAATCGAAACAATGTTTTTATTGGAAATGGTGCGGACGAAATTTTAGACGTAATTTTTAAAGTTTTTGTTGACCCTGGTGATGAGGTCGTATTTTTTTACCCCTCTTACGGAATGTATAAGGTGCTTGCGAATCTTTATAATGCAAAGATCAATGAAATTAACTTAAATGATGATTTTTCTATACCTGATACTGCTTTTTCAGCAAAGGGTAAATTATTGTTTATTAACTCCCCTAATAATCCAAATGGAAAATCAATTGGTAATGCAACAATTTTAAAATTATGCAGTAATTTTCCTGGAATTGTCGTTGTTGATGAAGCTTATGCTGATTTCTCAGAACAAACTAGTTTATCTCTACTAAAAAAAGTAAAAAATTTAATAGTGGTACGAACCTTGTCTAAAAGTTTCTCTTTAGCATCATTACGAGCGGGATTTGCTTTAGCAGACGCCAGTATAATTAAAGAAATGAACAACGTGAAATTACCGTTCAATACAACTTATATTACTCAAATT
>SDNM01000255.1 GCA_004524385.1 Promethearchaeota archaeon | reverse complement strand
GGTTTTCTAATGACATATTTATATTAATTTAATTTATTCTTTGTAGTTTTATAATTATGATACTTATTATTTTTAATATTTATATCTAAATTTATTGGAAAAACGATTTATGTCGGGATCTATACTTTTTTATATATAAAGGTTTTTCAGAAAAAAAAGAGTTTTAGTCCAGAAAAAAAGTATAATTTTTTATATTTATATTATTATATTTCTATTATGGAAAGCTGGAATATTTCTAAAAAGCTAAAAGGGGAGTTATTAACAAAAGCCAGTGGTATTGAAGATAATAGCAGAAGAATATTATTTATTCTAAGAAATCTTGGTCCACAAAGATTTACCAATTTAATAAAATATTCTAATTTAAGTAGATCTACAGTTTCAAAATATTTAAATCTCCATAGGAAAAATAATTACGTTGAACAGAAAATAATTACTGATAAATTATCCAATAAACAATATCAAGGGTATGTTATTACGGAAAAGGGCATTGAAAAGCTTGGTGAAGAACCTTTAAGATTAAAGAAAGAATTATTTATGATTAATGAACTTAAAAATAATGTTAAAAAGCTTGAAAATTTAATCGCATTCTATAAAGAAATAAGTGTAGAAGAATCATTTATTTTTCATATAGTAAGAATTATTTCCAAAATCGGCGATAATTTTTTTGAAATTCAACAAGATAGAGATCTCTATCTTGCCCTTTTTTATGTTTTTTACAACTCAATTCTCGGGCAAGGTGCTTTTGCAAAAAAATATTGGCGCCTTGATGAATTAAATGATCCAAAAAGACCTGAAGAATTTTCAGGTTATAAATTAAATTTAGATCAATTTTGTGAAATTTATAAAATAGCACCAGAAGCTATAAATTATTTGGCAAGACTTAAGCTTATGACAAATGAGCTTGGTTTTTTTCTAATTAAACGTAAAAATGACGACTTTTTTTTCCATGAAGAAGATTTATTAGGAACAACAACTTTACGTTTGATAAAAGATCGATTAATTGAGGAAATAATATATATTGATGCGGGAATTCATTCTGAAATTTATAATTTGGATAAAATGTCAGAGGAAATATCCGAACACTTAAAAGAGATGGGATTATTATGGAATGCAATTCAAGAACAATTTGAATTGTTAATCTTGAACCTTATAATAAAAAATGCGATTGATATGGGCTTTTTAGAAACCGATCGGAAAAAATTAATGGAAATTATTTCTCAATCGAAGAAATTGCCTAAATCTATTGAAGGTAGAAGACTTCAAGAAAGTATTTTAGATGGCTCAAGGATTGAAGAGAACTTAAATATTCTCACTATTATAGAGAATGAAAATTAATCATTAAAATAAGATTTTAAAAATTTATAAAAAAAAAATAAAATTTGATTTTTATTGATATCGCCTTATATTACTCAGTAGATTATTTTCTTTTCTTCCTAATTATTATATAAACAATAAGGACAATTAATCCGACAATTACAGCACCAGCTATAAGAGCAATCCACCACCAATTTTCAGTAATATATACTGCACTAAATCCCCATTGCGTCAATTCAAACTTCGCAATTATGTCTCCATCATAAGTCCATTCATAATAATACATAATCCCATCATTATTAAATCTGATTTCAGAATCGAATTCTTCGACATCACCAAGGAATTCGACATTGGTCCAAAGACCAACCTCTTTATCTTTGAAAAAATAATTGACATCAGGTGCACCTACGCTAACATGGTCTTCGAGAATGCCTCCATATTGTCCAATAAATCCATAATCTTCAATCCATTCATCACAATCATCAGCTATATCATCAAAGTCTAAATTTTTTGGAATAAAAAACATTGGCCATTCTGGTTGGACATCCCAAATAAATGGATCTTGTTCAATAGGATCAAAAGGATCATCCTGCTTAACAATCTGATAATAATATAGACCCATCCCTAGTGATTCATCAGACCAAATATAATTATTGGTCCCTACTGTAAATGGAATATCTTGTTCCTCAAAGCTTGCTAATATAAAATCAGAATAGACGATTTCTTCGTTTTCCCAAATTTTATATGTTTCAGCCTTATCTAAATCATCCCATTCTTCTCCTTCTTCTTTTTCATAGATATTTATTCTTATCTTTACATATCCCACATCATCTTCATCCTCAAGAGCTCCGTCATAATCTTTATCATCATCTTCACCAATTTCACTAACGATAACTTTCCAACTAACAATATCCTCATCAAATTCGAGTTGGTCGAAAATAGCATCAGTTAATATATCAATTCCTTCTGGGTCAGTCGTAACCTGATCTTCAATAAAATCTTTTAATGGACCTTTATCGAATTCCGTATCCCAGATAAATTCTTGGTCTTGATTCAATCCAACATAATTAGGTGGAGCAGCAGCGTGTCCAGCCGCAATATAGGGCAGTAGTAATGATACGATCAACAATCCATATAATATCGCTTTTGATAATTTCATATTTAAATCATTTTTTTTGGAAATTAGGCTTAAATAATTATCTTTTTCTTTTATTTAAAAATTTTTGTTATTAAGAAGAAGTTTGTATAAGATTATAAGATAGTCAGCTATGGATTTCAAATTTGGAACAAATAAGAAGAAAAATTTATTTTAAGAATAATCGAGCATCTTATTTATCGGACTTAATGCTCTTTCAGCAATATGTTTTGGGACTTTGATTTCATAATTTTTATCATCTAAGTTTTCAAGGATATATTTTATTAATTCTAAATTGTGTTTTTTCATATTATGACATATCATTTTATCGCTTGCTAAGTAATATTTATTATGTGGAAAATCTTCCGCTAATCTTTCTAATAAACCTTTTTCGGTCCCTATGATGAATTTATTAATATCAGAATTACAATCCCTTACATAATTATACATTTTTGTTGTAGAGCCAATAAAATCTGCGAATTCCCTGACGGCTCTAATACATTCAGGATGTACAATTAATTTAGCATTTGGATATTCTCTCTTCCTTTTTTCAACATCCTCAATAGATAATTGAGAATGGACATAACAATGACCATTTTCTGGCATTTTAATAGTTTTTATTTTCGATATTTGTTCTGTATAATCTGCTAAGTTTGCATCTGGTCCAAATAAAACAGTTTCAGTATTAAATTCCTTACTAATATTCTTGACGATATTCACAGAGTTGGAGGAAGTACAACAAATATCAGATTCTGCTTTGACAGCAGCAGTAGAATTTACATATGTAATAACTGGCAATTCTGGATTTTTCTTTTTAAAATCTTTGACCATTTCAGGAGTGAGAAAAGCAGCCATTGGGCAACATGATTCATAGTTAGGAATTAATACATGCTTATCTGGATTTAAAATTGAGGCTGTTTCAGCCATAAAATCAACTCCAGCGAATATAATATATTCTGTATTTGCTTTATCTCTCGCAATTTGAGAGAGCCCCAGTGAATCACCTAAATAATCCGCGATTTGCTGAATTTGAATTGTTTGATAATAATGAGCTAAAATGGTAACATCGCAATTCTTTTTTAAATCTAAAATTTCCTCTTG
>SDNM01000254.1 GCA_004524385.1 Promethearchaeota archaeon | reverse complement strand
TAATTTCTTCGAAGTGTCCTAAATTTACTTTCAGTAAATCGACTAAAGTCTCTTGAAGACCAATTTTATCAATTTTTTTAGTAATTTTAAAATATGGCGTTTGTTTTAACGCTTTAACTAATAATTTATTTTTTTCGCAATCTTTTAAAAGGAATTCAATAGAATTTATTTCTTGGAAATTTATCAATTTTTGAAGGAAAGACAACAGCATTGCATCAAATGTTATCCTCATTATATCCTCTTTATCGAATTCGGTTTTTTTAGAAACTAAATAAGTTTTCAGCAAGTTTATAGATTCTTTAAACAATTTAATTGAGTCAACACCGAGCTCTTTTATTTTCTCATTGTAAGCTCGATCTTTAGAAACTGTAAAGCATAATGCGGCAACGGTTTGATATTCAGCAACAAAATGTATAAATCGGGCTTTAGCATTAAGCATTGAAGCTTTAGATTTTTCCTCATCAATAATTTCTCCCAAATTTTTTAGGGATTTTCTAAAATAAGTAGCAATATCGTAAAATTTGTTTGCTGCAGCTCCAAATTCTTCC
This sequence comes from Promethearchaeota archaeon, assembly GCA_004524385.1. Lineage (GTDB taxonomy): Archaea > Asgardarchaeota > Lokiarchaeia > Sigyniarchaeales > SOKP01 > LW40-45. The sequence continues at coordinate 3,008 of SDNM01000254.1, read as the reverse complement.
ATAACTAATAAATTATGAGCCCGCTTTTCTTCTAATTCATAGAGCTCGTCAAATTTATTCATTTTCATTACCGCTTTCAAAATCAAACTTTTTCCATATTTCTTTTTGGAATGGGATTTTTCAAAGACCTGCCCTGCTTTCAACAGAAATAGAGAAGAGACGTTCTTAAATTCCTCAGAGTCCTCATCTTGAAGGTGCTCAGAAGCGCGTTCCCAACTTTCACCCGCAGTTTCCCAATCATTCATTTTATAAGAAATATTGCCTAATTGTATTAACAGTTTAGCAGAGATTTCATTAAGTTTTAATTCTTCTGTTTTTCTTAAGATTAGTTTTAAACGGTTTACAGCATGAATGTTATGTTTGAATCTTGAGATTATTTCAGCAATTCTGATATATAAATCATCTAACTCGAGATATGATCCTAGATCCAGATAAATTTGAGCAGCTTGTTCGTAAGATTTTATTGCTTCCTCGCCATTCCCGGAATCTGCAAGATCTTCAGCTTTATCTATTAGTTGAATTGCTTCGATTTCTTTTTGTTCTCTGTCGTAGTTATTGATCATTTGCTCTATTTAGAATTTTTTCAATAATTGTTTTTAAAAAATTTATTATTATATAATATAGTTAAATTTAGTTTTTTTATAGTTTATCAAGTAGTTTAATATTCTTATTTTTCAGTATATTTTTAAACTCTAAAGCTTGATAAGTTGAAGCAAAACTCTCTTTGGCGTCTTCAATGGCCCCGTAAAAAATAAAATTTGAAAACCATGAGGCTATAAACATTATACTTGCCCTTCTATAGCGAGTATGGAATTTTACATTTAATCGAGGTGAAGAATATTTGAATAGAAAAAGGTTTGGTGCGGTGCCAACCGGGAGTTTTAATGATGTACAGATTAACTGTTGAGTCTCTAATATGTGAGCTAAACTCTCTAGAGTGATAACACCTCCATCAATCCATATTTTCTCAATACCTAAATTGTTTAATCCTTCTAATAAATTATTATTAGTAGATTCGTTTTTCTCAGTTATATATGCATACCTTTGAGTGGATGCCATATTTTCTGAGCCAAGAATCAATACTACAACAGAGTTAATTTTATATTTTTGAAGAATTTCAATTTCTTTTTTATTTTTAAGGTTTGAAATCGCATTATATACATATTCTTGCGGTTTAATACCCCTCTCTCTAAGATATTCAATTCCTGCAACCCGTGCGTCAAATGTTCCACCTAAAACGAATGGAGTTTCAAAATGATCTAAATAAAATTCCAGATATTTTATCATCGCTTTTGGTGTGGTTCCCGAGATTTCTATTAAATCTGGCAAATTATATTTTTTGGCTAAAGATTTATGTGTTAAAATTCGTTTTTTCGCCTTCTCTTCATTAAAAATTTCTTCATTTTTTCGATCTATTAAAGTTTGTCCTTGATAAAAAAGAGTTCCTATCAATATGGGAGGTAATTCAAAATTTCCTCGACCCAATTTTATATTACCATATAGGTATGGACTACAATCTGTCATTTTCTAACTAATTTTTAATAGTTTTTAATTTTGATTTGTCGTCATTAAAATTATGAAGTAATGTTTAAGAATTAATAATTACATACAAAAATAATTTAAATTTTTTATTATATAAGCTCAATAAAGATGCAATTTAACTCCACACTTCTTGCATTGTCCATTCTCTAAGTTTTGAAAGCATTCTATATGGTATAGCGTTTCACATTCAGGATTACCGCATTTAACAACTTGTTGATTCTCTTCAAAGATATAATTACAAACTGGACAAGATTTATAAATCGCATCAGCCCCTAACTCTGAAATATTCTCTAGACTTGCGGGAAGAACTTCAGATTTTTGAGAACCTTCTTGCTTTTGATACTTGGTTCCTGATAAGGAACGTAATTTTTGTGCTTGAGTTACCTCTGAGGGAATTTTTAATAAATAAAAGCAGTGAGGACATCTACATGTTCCTGAGTCTATCAGCGAATTATCTGATTGAGACATTGCCCATCCGCCTAAACAATGAATATGGAATGGTGTTTGACAATTTGGGCAATATCGACCAGTAAGAAAGAAATTACCTTTGGTTGTGGGATCCTCTTCTTGAAAACAGATAGAACACTTTTTAAAATCCCCCTCACCTCTTAGTTGTTTTATTCTTAGTTCTTGTGATTTAGTTAAATCTTGAACTCTTAATAGATTAGCAGCGATTTTTCTAAGAAATGTTGGATTTTCAGAAAGAGATTCCATCTCAGATCCTGAAATTTTAATATTTGATTTAGCAAAATCTTGAGCAGAATTTATTAATGATTTATAATCATTTGCGTAATAATATCTTCCTTTGGTAAGATCACTTAATCTCTTCAAAATATTAAGTTGACCTATCACGCCTATTCTGATAGAATCGATTTTTATACTAAGCCCTTTCGCAAGTTTAGCTATTTTTATTGGATCAATAGCAGATTGAGTATAATTACCATCAGAAATTACAAGAATTCTAGGAATATTAGCCATAACTTTTCGTAATTCTGCGATTAAAACTTTAATCGAAACTCCTAAACCATCCGCCATATTAGACTTTCCTCCAATAGTGAGCGAATCTAATATATCGATGAGGCGATCTTCAAAACTGGTAAAATCTAAAACCTTCTGAGCGCTATCTGAAAATGCTACAATTGCAAAAGCACTTCTACTATCTTTTTCAAATCTTTTCTTAATTAGTTCTTTTATGGCACTTATGCAACAGTTGAACCTATTGGGTTCATAATCAGTTCTAAACATACTTCTGCTTGTATCTAAGCAAATAACCACATTTTCAGAGACTCTACTTGGCATGTTCTCAGAAACTTTTAGTAAACTATCTTTTTTATATATCTTAATTTATAAAGATAGATCCTTTAAGGTAAAATAATGCTTTTAATTATAATTCTTTTATTTTAAGAGTATGATCTTTGAATAATAGCTACCTTTTTAACTCTTCCAAAACACTTGGAACTATGATG
>SDNM01000253.1 GCA_004524385.1 Promethearchaeota archaeon | reverse complement strand
ATGATCTCTTTGTCAATACCGTCAAGTTGTTCTTTTTTCATTAGAATCAAATATAATTTATTTTGAAAAATATTTAAATTTTTTAAATTTAAAAATTAATTTGTTTATTTATTTTAACTTTATAAAAATTCAAAAATTAATGAATATATCCATATCTCATGAAAAAAGCGTTATAATAAGTAATTTAAATAATTTTTAATTTAAAATTGGTAAATCTAATTTTTTTAAATAAATTCAAGTTTTAACAAACAAATTATTTTTTTATTGCTTTTTATAAACTTCCTCTGGTTCAAACACCTTTTCCGCTATAACTTTAATTTCTCCATCCACAAATTCGTTGTAGAAACATGAATAAAAGCCTTTATGACAAGCAGCCCCAATTTGTTTTACCTTAAATAATAAAGAATCTGAGTCGCAATCTGTTATGATATGTTGAATTTCCTGAACGTGTCCGCTCGTTTCTCCTTTTTTCCATAATTCCCTACGAGATCTTGAATAATAATGAGCGTATCCTGTCTCTAAAGATCTTCTTACTGCTTCTTTATTTGAGAAAGCTAACATTAAAATCTCATTTGTTTGACTGTCTTGTGTAATAACCGGTACTAAATCACCTTCGATTTTCGAGAAATCCAGAAGATTTATTAATTTATCAATATATTCCTTGGAAAATTTTTTCATATTTATCAAAATTTTTTATTTTGTTTATATTTTTATTATTATCAAATCAAGCAAAACAAGATAATTATGACAGATGAATTTAAAATCGATCCTTGGAGTTCGACAAATATTTTAGAAGAAGATTACATAAAGTTGATTAGAGAATTTGGAATTGAAGAAGTTTCTGATCTTATGCGCCTAAAAATATCAAATAGATTTATTAGGCGTAAAATTATTTTTGGTCATCGCTCTTTAGATGATATTGTTAAAGCAATTGAAAAAAATAAGCCGTGGGCAGTGATGAGTGGAATAAAGCCTTCTGGGCCATTTCATCTGGGAACTTTAACGACGGCATTAGAAATCGTCGAATTTCAAAAGTTGGGAGCAAAAGCTTATTATTGCATTGCAGACATCGAGTCATGGGAGGATAATGGAATTCCTTATGATGAAACAGAAGAAGCTTCGGTAGATAATGTAGCAGATATTTTAGCGCTAGGATTGGATCCATCTCCAGAACGAGCTTATATCTGGAGACAATCTAAAGAGCCCATTGTAAAAGATGTCTGTTTCAAAGTTGGACGCTTACTTACTCAAAATATGGTGAATGCTATTTATGGTGAGAAACCTTTCGGTTTATATTTAGCTGCTTTAATTCAAGTCGGAGATATCGTATTACCACAAGTTATGGACGGTCCACAGCCAACTGTGGTTCCAGTAGGGATAGATCAGGATCCACATCTGAGATTAACAAGAGATCTCACTCGTAGATATTATAAAGAAAAAAAAGTTGATGGAAAGATTGTTCAAGATGCATTTTTTTTACCGGGGGCAACATATCATAAATTATTAGCGGGTTTAGATGGAACAGATAAAATGTCTAAAAGAAATCCTAACAGTTATTTTACATTTAACGAACCTTTAGAATCTATCGAGAAGAAAATTAAGGGGGCTTTAACTGGAGGGCGTAAAAACAAAAAAGAACAGCAAGAATTAGGCGGTGAACCTCAAAAGTGTATGATCTACAAGATTTTAATGTATCACTTTGAGGAAGACGATGACAAATTAGCTCATGATTTTGAAAAATGCGTGAAAGGTGAATTAATGTGTGGTGAGCATAAGGAAGAATGTGTTGAAAAGGTTTTGAAATTCATTAAGGAGCATCGAAAGAAAAAAGAAAAGTTAATTGATAAATCCCGTGAATTACTTAATATTGAATAGTGAAAATTACCTAATCAAATATTGATTTGAGAATATTTAATATATCTTCAACCAAATCCGGAAATTTCTCCAGGAGGTTCTCTTTTTTCTCCTCTTCTATAATAACTGAAATATAATAATTATATTTCTTATACTGAATTCTATGTAAATAGGAAAGAAAATTATCCTCGGCAGAAATGAAATTATTGCCAGCGTCCTCAGCAGAAAGGTTAGTTTCCTCTTCTAGCATTCTTTTCAGTATAAATAAATGTTCCTTAATATTTTCTAAGAGGCCTATATAATAACTTGGATCTAACTCGCTATAAAATTCACTAATAATTATACCATTATGATCAAATAGAATGAGCGAAGTACATCCTAACTCCTCTAAATAATCTTCTAAAAGTGTTGACAATTCAAAAAATGCTTCATCAAAAACAGAAAGACCGTAAGAAACCAATTGAACTATTGATAAGATATCATAAATTGAAGTCTGTTGGAACAATATTTTAAAATTAGGATATTTTTTTGAAATGCTTTCTCTTAAATAGTTAATATTGTCATTTACGTCATCATTATCTCTTATTTGTGGATCAAACTTATGAAAGCTTACAATAAGAGGTACCTTTTCCATATCATTATCTTGAAAATATCTTAGGATTAAATCAAGATATTCCAAGGATAAGTCAAATCTATTTTTATCTTGAATATCAATTATGAAAACGATTAAATCGGTGCCTGCAAAATAAGTATCTCTGTTCTTTTCGTAGAGTTCTCTGTATTGTTTCTGCCCTCCCATATCCCAGTAATAGACGCGATTGCTTAGGAAGGTTGAAGTATTATATTCGACTCTGACTGTAGGTTTTAATTCCATTATTTCTTTTTGAAAATCAAATTTTTTATCTAAAGCCGTTAAAATTGAAGTTTTCCCCGCATTATCAAGCCCAGAAATCAAAATCTTAAGATCCACTTGAAATCACTACTTTTTTTAACTTAATATAATTATTAATTAACTTTTCCTAATTTAATATTTTGTAAAAAAATAATTATCTTTTTAATAGGTAGTTTTTATCCTAGTAAGCTCTGATGTTATTTCTGTAATATAAACATCATATTCGTATTTTTTACCGATCTCTTTCAATTTTTAATAAAACAAATTTGATGATTAAATTGATTGAGATCGAAAATGAATTAAAAAAAGAAAATAATTATTTGGAAAATTTGCATCACCAGATTAAGCAAAAATATAGGTTTTATCGTAAAATTCCAGAGTACAACAAAAAATTGGATGATTTAGATTTCAAATTACAGCTAAAAGAATCAATATATGAAATAAGAAAAAAATTTGAAATGGCTCAAATACGAAGAAATTATGCTATTCTAGTAAGCGAATTCGAAGATATAATAGAAAAAAAATGAGATTAACTAAAACTAATTCTTTCTTTTATCTCTATATTTTTTTTACGCTACTCTCCAATGATTTGAACATAAATAGTTCGTGAGCGCCTTTTTTCATCTAGTTCTAAAAAAATTATTTGTTGCCAAGTTCCAAGAATCACACTTCCATTTTGAAATGGAAATGTCTGTGACGTTTTAATGAGAAAGCTCCTAACGTGGCCAGCTCCGTTATGGTCGCCCCATGTCTTATGATGATGATAATTTTTTTTATACGGGATAATACTCTCAAGTAAATCTTCTATAT
>SDNM01000252.1 GCA_004524385.1 Promethearchaeota archaeon | reverse complement strand
TATTCTGTAAAGATAAATACAAAAGATCTAACTGGGGGGATTAATTTTCTAACGATTTATGCTACAAAGACGGGATATGAACCTCAATCAGTATCACTTACAATAACGATAATACAAACACCAACCAATTTAACCTTATTAGTAGACGATGTTGATGTAACAAAAACTCCATCAATTACACGAGAAATCGGCGATTTTATAAATATTACTACGTATTTTAGAGAGCAAGAGCCACCCCAAAATCATATTTCTGGCGCTTCAATAAATGCAACAATTCCTGGTAGAGTTTTTGAAATTCTTGAAAGCGTTACATTTAACCACTACAATTTAACTTTAGATACAAATGATTTGAATCTAGGAGTAAATTTCGTTACTATTTATGCATACTTAGCTAATTATCAACCTCAATCTTTAATCTTGATTATTGAGATAATTCCGAAAGAAACATTATTAAATGTGTCCTTGAATGGAGTAGATAGAACGGCTGACATAGATAAATCCATCGCCTTAGATTGGAACGAATTATTGAATGTTTCTATTACGTATCGAATAGACGACATAACCGAGGTTCATATTGACTCTGCCACCGTTACAATAGAAGGAGGGGGTTTTTCAGATGAGCTTGAAGAAAATGGACAAAAATACAATTTAACAATAAATACAGCAAGTTTAGGCGTGGGAGTTCATTATTTAACCATTTTAGCTTATAGAGCTAACTATGAATCTCAATCAGTAGTAATTAGAGTTGAAGTGAATAATAGAGATACGTTTATCTCCTATATCTATATTAATAATATAGACAAAACAGTTGACAAAACGTATACAGATGTTTGGAACGAACTATTCAACGTTAGCGTCGGATATAACGATACGGAAACGGGAGCCTTCATAACTGGTGCCGACGTGACGATTGTAGGCTCGACATTACCAGAAAAGACTTTACCTTTTGACGGGGAAAATTATACAGTGACCCTTAATTCTTACGAATTGGGCGTGGGAGTTCACTTTTTGACAATCTCAGCCCAGCAAACTAATTACACCACAGCTTCAGAGGTAATAACGATAACTATTAATCGCAGACCTACGCTTATAGACGAAATTTTCATTGATAATATTGATAAAACGACCGAAAAAACACATGAAGATGTATGGAACGAACTTTTCGATGTTAGCATCACCTATAACGATACGGCAACGGGAGCTTTCATAACTGGTGCCACGGTGTCGATAGAAGGTGCAACATTACCGGCAACGCCAATGCCTCTTGTCGGTCAAGCCTATACAGTGACCCTTAATTCTTACGAATTGGGCGTGGGAGTTCACTTTTTAACAATCTCAGCCCAACAAACTAATTATACCACGGCTTCAGAGGTGATAACGATAACGATTAATCGCAGACCTACTCTCATTGATGAGATTTTCATTGATAATGTTGATAAAACGACCGAAAAAACACATGAAGATGTGTGGAACGAACTTTTTCCTGTTAGCATCACATATAACGATACGTCTACGGGAGCCTTCATAACGGGTGCCACCGTAACAATAGCAGGCGCAACATTACCGGCAACGCCAATGCCTCTTGTCGGTCAAGCCTACACTGTAACCCTTAATTCTTACGAATTAGGCGTGGGAAATCACTATTTAACGATCTCAGCCCAAAAAACGAATTATTCCACTGTTACAGAAAATATTATTATAACTGTTACCGAAAGAGAAACTAAGTTAATAACTGATGTAAATGCTACAATAATTTCAAATATTTATCAAACTAAAATTGGAAATACTTTAAATATAACAGTATGGTATAGGGACAATGAAACGAGTAATAATCTTGTGGATGGAACTGTTGAGTTATTAGGCTTAGAACAGCCAAAAAGCTTAACTCTAAATGGTCAACAGTGGACCATTCTAATACCTTCTGAAAATCTTAGTCTTGGCGTTAAGATTTTAACATTAAATGCTAAGCAAGATAACTATTCATTGATTACAGAGTATTTAACTTTTTATGTCCAAGAAAAAGGAACGAGTTATAATCTATTCTTGAATGGAGTAAATTATACAGGGAATGAAGAGATAACTCTCACCGTGGGTGTACTATTAAATATTTCCCTTGCATATAAGGAAGAATTATCTCCTCGTAATCCCATTGCAGGCGCCGATGTATCTATAAACGGATCGGGAATTTCTGAACAAATGCACTATAACGTTCATAATAACTATTCAGTACTTATTAATACTGATGATCTAAATCAAGGTATTAACTTTTTAACTATTTATGCGACAGCTGCTAATTATGAGGCTCAATCTATATTGCTCATAGTTTCTATAGGAGAAGTTCTGACCAATTTAACTTTATTAGTAGATGATGTTGACGTAACGAAAACACCATCAATTATACGAGAAATCGGCGATTTTATAAATATTACTACATATTACAGAGAGCAAGAGCCGCCCCAAAATCATATTTCTGGCGCTTCAATAAATGCAACAATTCCCGGTAAAGTTTTTGTAATTAATGAAAGCCTTACATTTAACCACTACAATTTAACCTTAGATACAAACGATTTGAATTTAGGAGTAAATTTCGTTACTATTTATGCATACTTAGCTAATTTTCAACCTCAATCGTTAATCTTGATTATTGAGATAATTCCGAAAGAAACATTATTAAACGTGTCCTTGAATGGAGTAGATAGAACGGCAGACGTGGATAAATCTATCACCTTAGATTGGAATGAATTATTGAATGTTTCTATTACGTATCGAATAGACGACATAACCGAGGAGCACATTGATTCTGCCACAGTAACAATAGAAGGAGGGGATTTTTCAGATGAGCTTATAGAAAATGGACAAAAATACAATTTAACAATAAATACAGTAAGTTTAGGCGTAGGAATTCATTATTTAACCATTGTAGCTCTGAAGCCTAATTATGAAGCTCAATCAGTAGTAATTAGAGTTGAGGTGAATAATAGGGATACTTTTATCCCCTATATTTTCATAAATTTCGAAAATAAAACGACCGAAAAAACGTACGAAATTGCGTGGAACGAAGCTTTCGACGTCAGCATCGCCTATAACGATACGGATACAGGAGTCTTTATCACGGGTGCCACCGTGACAATAGCAGGCTCAACATTACCGGCAAAATCTTTACCTTTTGACGGTGAAAATTATACAGTAACCCTTAATTCCTATGAATTAGGCGTGGGAGTTCACTATTTAACAATTCTTGCCAATAAAGGTAATTATACGTCTGCTTCAGTAAATATTATTATAACTGTTGTCGATAGATCTACTTTTATTGATAAGATTTTCATAAATCTCGAAGATCGAACGACCGAAAAAACGTACGAAATTGCGTGGAACGAAGCTTTCGATGTCAGCATCGCCTATAACGATACGGATACAGGAGCCTTTATCACGGGTGCCACCGTGTCGATAGCAGGCTCAACATTACCGGCAAAACCTCTAAATTTTGACGGTGAAAATTATACAGTAACCCTTAATTCCTACGAATTAGGCGTGGGAGTTCATTATTTAACGATTCTT
>SDNM01000007.1 GCA_004524385.1 Promethearchaeota archaeon | reverse complement strand
AATTGCTAATTGGGTCATAATTAAAGCTATAAACTATGGCTCCTTTAATTTCCGCCCATATTAAAAATGTCAAATTAAGTGCTGACGGTAACGGCAGCTGTCAAAAAAAAAGACTAATAATTTTTTCAAAAAATGATATTTTCAGTAATTTTTTAAGTGTTGTCCACATGTCAGCAGCAATTTATTTATGGCAGCTTTCATTGCTGTTTTGTGACATTTTTTAATTACTGATCACACTTTTGCCATGATTAATCATCCTCATCAAAATTTTTAACGATTCAATTTTTATAATAATTTAAATATAAAATAAGTTGAAATTAATGGGAATATTAGACGAAATTAAATCTAAATTAGATGTTTATAAAAAAACTTCTTTAGAAAATGAGGGATTGAAAGAAGAATTCGAAGATATGGCTATGTTGGATATGAATTTCTTAGGGCAAATAATTCTTTCTGATGTTAATGCAAAATTATGGTTAAAATTCAAGGAAGGAAAAATAGACTATGGAGAAGGCGAGATTAATAATCCAACATTAACCTTTAAAACCAATTTAGCTACTTTTAAAGCAATAATATTTGGAGAGGTTGAAATCTCCAGCGCCCATGAAGCTGGCGATGTTGGTTTTGACGGTGAACCCGAAATACTTATGGATTTTCAAGCAATAACTTCAGTTATTAATGAATTTTTACTAAATTAAATTAATATATTTTTCCAATAGATAGGTATGAGAAAGATAAAAAATGTTCTCTTTTTATGTAGCGGAAACACTTCAAGGAGTCCTGCTGCTGAGTATATCGCAAAATGGCTAAAAGAAACAAAATATAAAGCTGAATTAAAAGATGTAATTTTTGACTCCGCCGGGCTCTATAGTTATTATAAAACTCCACGAGAAGGAACTGCTAATTATCTTAAATCTAAAAATATTGATTTCGGTGATTTTGAAGGAAAACAAATCACTGCTGACTTAATTACAAAACAGGATTTAATTTTAGGATTTGAAGAAAAGTGGCATATAAGAAAACTTAAAAGAAGATTTAAGAATCTTAAAGAATTGGAGAATAAAACTTTCTTATTATTAGATTTTGCTGAGATCAGCAAAGATAATATAGAAATACCTGATCCCATTAATTTTGAACCTGATGAATATAAAAGAACATTAGAAAGAGTTGAAGAGGGGGTAACAAAAGCCTTACTTAAAATAATTGAAATCAATAAAAAATCATAAGGATGATGATAATTTAATTTGAATGCAAAAATCCGACGAATCCTTATAGTTTGTAGTGGAAACACTGCCAGAAGCCCTGCTGGAGAATATCTTGGAAAATATTATGCAAAAAAATATAATGCTGATTTAAGGTTTGATTCTTGTGGCTTTTTTAATGCATTTAGCTATATGCAGCCCGAATCTCGAGAATATTTAAGTTCAAAAGGAATAGATCATTCAGATTTCAGTCCAAAGACAATAAATAAAAAATTATTACAAAAAAATGATCTAATTATTACTATGGAGAGGTACCATATAGAGCAAATAAAAAGCAATTTTTATGATATTGAAGAAATAGATTCTAAGGCTTTTACACTGAAAGAGTTTAATGGAGGTAAGGGAGATATTATTGATCCATATTATACGAATAAAGAAACATATATGAGAGTTATGAAAGAACTCGATAAAAATATTGAAAAATTAGTCAAAAAAATTATTGAGAGTAATAAAAAAAAAATATAAATATCACTTTTTAGATTACATTTCTAATGAATAAAATCATTCTCAATAATACTGATATAGAATTAATCATCAATGAAATCATTAATACAGATTTAGATGCTATTGTAGTTCCTTCAAATAGCCGACTTCTTCCATCAGGAACTCTAAGATGTAAGATATTACGAGAAGCAGGTCCCAAAATACAAATTGAATGTAATAGAATAATAAACAAGATTGCTAACATTCCAATTGGCAAAGCGGTGATGACTATGGGAGGTGAGTTAAAAGCAAAACGCATTATTCATGTGGTAGGACCTAGATTTGGGAAAAATGCGCCAAAACAATTAATGTTAGCAACGTGGAATTCGTTGAAAATTGGAGATGAGGTAGGGCTAAGTTCCTTGGCATTTAATCCAATTTCAATTGAAAATCTTGGATTCAATACAAAAATATGCGCCGAAGTAATGCTTCCAACGATGAAAAAATATTTATTAGAAAAAAACAAGAACTTGAAAAAAATTGGAATTTATCTTACAGATTTACCTGAATATAAGGATTTTGAAGATGTTCTTGATGGCTTAATAGCTTAATTTTATATTAAAATTAATTTATTTTGTTGTTCAATTCTTTTTCATATGAATTAAGTTGTTAACAAAATCCTTTTTTAATTAGTTAAATAACAATAATTATATTGCTAAAATTTGGGGATATATTTTGGTTGATATAAATATTGATGAATTAAATAAGAAAATAAATAATCCAAAAAAGGAACTTGCTTCACTTAAAGGTTTTGAAATTATCGCTGAGAATCTGGTATATAAAATCTACGACCTCTTCGGAAGAAACGCTTTGCTTTCAATGCTTTATCAGATTGGGAAGGGTACTGGAGAAGTTATTACAAAAAGAATAAAAGAAAAATATGGAAAGGATTTATTTGAAATAGAAGAAGCATTACAAATTCTGATGGAAGAATTGAAAGATTTTTATTCTGTTCAAATAAGAGACGTTGAAATGAGCAAGGACAAAATTCGACTGATTATAGAGAACCGCTGTTTTCTCCGCGACCCTATTAAAGATCGAAAAAGATTAAAGTTAGGAAAGGCATTTTGTAGAATCAATAAAGGCTATTTTGAGACCGCCTTCACAGATTTGACTAAAATTAAAAAAGTCGATATAAATTTTTTAGAAAACGACGAAGAGAAAGATGTATGCATAGAAGAGCTGGTTTTTTACTTAAATGATTAAACATTAATTACATACACTTGTCTTCCATTTGGGCCAAGACCATCGAAAGAAAGCTGTGTTCCATCCCTATTCCAACGGGGATGAGGGTCACATCGGATATTCCCATCGATATGTGGAGGATTCTCAAATGAAGCAACCGTAAACATTTCCTCTGATTTCATATCAACTATATAGACATATCTTTTTCCTTTTGTTGGATAGGAATCGGTTGCCAACAAATTCCCTTTAGGATTTATAGCAGGATGACCATCCCTGATCAACTTTTTTGGTGCTAAAACTTTTGGATTCCCTTTCTTATCTTTCTTATCTTCTAATATCACATGACTTTTATCAATCCTTTTTAGCTGCTTCATTGTTACAATTAGGTTAGTATCATTCAGCCATCCAAAATGTGAAAGCTTTTTGCCAAAATCTACAAGCAAATAAGGATCAGTCCCATCGATATTTATTGTCCACATGCTCGTTACTAATTGTCCAATGCGATTAGAATAGCGTGCTAAAAAAAAGAATCTCTCATCACTAGGATTAAATTCAACATGATTAAACCAAAATTCTTTGCTTATTCTTTTTCCGATATCTTCTTTTGGAATCTGTTTAGTCTTAGGATTTGAATTCCATATTTGACTTAAACTTATAATAAGGTGCTTTTCCCCAGTTTTTAAATCCATTAAAAAAATTCCATCATTATCAGGATGGTGTCCCTTTAGATGAATTCTCCTGCTAGGATATGAAACAACCTTTCTGTTGCGACGTAATCTAGAATAGTTGAGACAAAGTGCAAGATCGCGATTATGAGCAACAGCACTAATTGCGCATGGAAGCGACCTAATAGTCTTATCTCTAATGTCAATTATACGAGATACAGGGATATCTCCATTAAGATCGTTAAAAATTATAGAGTTTGGTGAGGACGGAAGCCAATTGAGCATAGAGCCTTGCTGGAAGTTCCAAGCCTCTGTTTCAAAAAGAATGGTCACGGTATCTTCTTTTAAGTCCAGTAGAAGTATTTTTGCTTTTTCTCCTTTTTTAGGCATTCTATGATGGAATTCTGATTCTAAACATACATAATATCTTTGATTTTTGCTCCATGGACATATTGAATAATAACCAAAAAAATGATGGGCGTTTGAGGGAGTTAACTGAAATGGCTGTAAAAAATCCATCTGTGAAAAAACCAATATTTTTAATTATAATATATTTAACAAATTGAATAAAAATAAGTAATTTTTAAATTAATATTCAATAAAATTTGCTGTACTAAGATGGAAGAAATTGATAACAAAGAAACAAAAGATAAATTACCTAAAGAAGTTAAGAAAATTGCTATAATCGTAGGATTTTTAGTAGCTGGCTCTCTGATCTTTGGCTATTTTGAATCATCCTTTTTTAACACATATCTTGATCATATTCTAAATTTACCATATTATTATATCTCCATAATGGTTTCGCTTTCTGCCCTAATGGGTCTAATTATGATGATAGTTTGGGGAATCAAGAGCGATAATACGAGATCAAAACTTGGTAGACGAAGACCTTATATATTTTTTGGATTCATAATGGGGATTGGAATGATTACGTTTGCTTTTGCTGAAAATTTTTTAATGTGTATTATCATTGATGTAATAATTATAGGAATTGCCTCTAACGCATATCATTTAGCTGGTCGTTTATTGATTCCAGATTTAGTTGAACCTGAAAAACGAGGAAGGGCAAATGGGATTGTTGGAGTAATATCATTCATATCTTTATTATTTGCAATTTCAATGACACTTGTTGCTAATGAATTCTTTACAGTAAAACGAGGTACTGGAAATATTTTGACGAGGGAAGGTCATCTATTTTTATTTATTATAGGTGGAGGAGCAGTTATGATTTGCGCTACGATCGGACTTCTTTTTATAAGTGAGCCCTCTCCATCTGAATTACCTCCAAAAAAAGCGTTCATTGTTGAACTACAAGAAATGTTCAATTTGGAGGAGTTTAAACAAAATAATCAATTTTATAGAATAGTTTTTGCCCTAATAATCTTTAGAGCTCATATCTATGTAGTTTTACCATTTTTATTCAATTATTTTTTCTTTTTAGCCCTCACTACAATGGAGTTTTTATTAATTATTTTAGTATCTCTTCCTACAGTAGTTATAGTTATGATACTTCTTGGAAAAATTGCTGATAAATTTGGGAGAAAAACTTCACTAATTCCTGGTATTTTAATTGCACTTATAGGATTTTTCCTAACCCCAGTAGCATTCTTAAATCCTGAAAATAAATTTATTATATTGCTTATAGCAACGCCTTTAGTATTAATGGGGCTTTTAGGGCTTGAAGTACCTCTTAATTCATGGTCACAGGATCTTTTTCCAGAAGATAAAAGAGGTAAATTCATGGGTATCTTAAACGTGGTAAATACTGTCTCTCAGATGATTGGTGTAACGGTAGGTGGTATAGTTGCTACGATTTACGGACTTCCGTGGGTTTTTGTCGTTGCGCCCATATTTCTAATCCTCTCAATTTTTCTTTTCAAAAGAGTAGAAGAAACGTTAAAAATAGAGAAATAATTAATTTTTACTAATTAAATCCAAGGAGTACTATCTAAGGTTTGTATCCAAGGACGAGGTAAATATAATAATTCGGGATAGAATTTATTAATCTCCGCTATAGCACAAACATATCCGGTAAGCTTATGAGCTGTATCATATTTTTCAAATAGATACTTTTTATTATTCATTTTTTCTATAACATAATCGAGATATTTAATTATAGCATTTCGGATATCTTCTTTTCGATATCCACTCGTTTGATTGCAACATCTCGTAAGACTATGTATAGCATCTAAATCAATGCAATATGAGTAATCCTTATGCCAAGTACCCATATTATTTTGGAGGGACAGAGTAGAATCTATAATTTTCTCTGGATAGGGCCAAGGATGTCCCATGAACTCGTAAATCCAATAATAATGAACTGCACCTCCTAGCTCATTTTTGGTAAGTCTATTTTTCTTTATTTTATGAATCCATCCTAAACGCCAAAATCCAACCTTTTTATCCGCATGATTATCTAACCAATCGAAATACCATTCAAAAAACTTTTCATGAGGGTAATGATCTGGTCCAAGGGTAGCAAAAATTGCTCCAATACCACCACCTCGATGCGATCCTGGCCAATATAACAAACCCCATTCAGGACCATTCTTAAGCCATTTTTCAACCTTCTTTTGAGAATTTAATTTATTAGCTACCTTTAATTTATACAATGGCCTCCTATCTAAAAGTTTCAAGGCAGATAATGCGAAAGCTGTACTATGCTCTTTAAAATGACCGCCAAAGTTTATCAAACCCTCCTTAAACCAGCCTGTTTTTGAATCTTGATAAGAATAAATGCGTGTTATCCATTCTTCAATATTCTCATCATCATGATTTGCTAGATATTTCTCTAATTCACCAGTTATTATTAAATTATAAACCATATCACATACTCCATATAACGAGGGTTTCTTGGAGTTGTATTTTACCGAAAAATTACCTGGACTATTATCAATTTTAAAAGAATCAATCCATTCATGAAGATTTTTTAGAAAAGGGTCTAGATTATATTTTTTCGTGAATTTTTTTTGAGCCATTTTAGATTTATTTAAACATAATCTACTTAACTTTAATAATTAGGAATGAATCAAGTTCAATAAATATTAAGAGCCTTTTAATTTTAAGGTATTGAGTAATTCGGGCTCATCAATAAAACCTATTATATTTTGATCATGTCTTTCCTTAACAACTGCTATATTAGGCTTTTTATCCATTTGCGTTAGTATTTTCATTACATCTTTTCCCGATTCTTCATCAAAAACAATTGGAAATTCTGAGAGATTTTTTGCGATATCTCCCACAATGTACTCTGTTTGTTTTTCAATTGGAATTTGTTTGATATCATCCAAGTGAAGTATACCTACGAATTCACCAGCATCTACAACTGGGAAGTAATATTGATTAAAAGCCATAAAATAATATTTTATTGCATCAATCAGTGGCAATTCATACGGTACAACAAATTTTTGAGCGAGAATATCTCTGACAAGGACATTAGATAACTTTACTTCACTTTTAGTTTGATAATACGATCTCCTTGCTGCCGAACTTAAAATAAATCCCATTAAAATAAGCCACATTCCTCCAAAATCTCCAAGAAAAATCCATTGAATGAATCCTAAAACCACAAGTGAATAACTAAAAAAAATACCTACTTTTGATGCTACTTTTGTGGCAGATAAGAGATCCTTCTTTCTACTCCAAAGAATGCTTCTTAAAACTCGTCCTCCGTCCATCGGAAACGCAGGAAGCAAATTAAAAATACCTAAACCAATATTTGTGATTCCTGAATAAAATAGAATAACCAATACAAATGCGGGTAAAGGAATTGGGAGATATAGGAAGATTAAAAGCACAGCTCCCAAAATAAAACTTGAAAGTGGGCCAACAATGGCGATAATAAATTCACTTTTAGGAGTTCTGGGTTCTTCTTCCATTTTTGAAACGCCCCCAAATAAATTCAATTCAATCTCGGATATTTTTAACCCATGTCGTAGGGCCATAAGGGAGTGACTAAGCTCATGGATTAAGATCGAAAAAATAATAATAATACCATTAATTACTCCAACTAAAATAAGCTCCCAAATCGATGCGTCAGGGATTAAACTATTATAAAATGTTGCTGAATAAAAACCAACCAATGCTACGATTAAAAGCGTCGAAAACTGAAATTTTATTTTAATCCCTTTTATCTTCATACTTCTAATTTTTATTATTTTTTCTTGTATACTATGTAACCTAAATAAGTCCTTTTATTTCTATTGGATTATCAAAATAATAATTTAATTAATTTTTATTATATTTTAGAATTTTGTTGTCAAAAATTAAAAAAAAAATACATTATTATTTAGCATATAAATTAAAAAAAAAAATAATTAAATCAAAATAAAAAGTTGAAAAACTATGGTTGAAATAAAGAATATATTAGTATTAGGTACCGGATTAATGGGTAATGGAATCGGACAAGTTGCGTTAATGGCTGGCTATAATGTTATTTTAGTTGACATCGTTGAGGAAGCTCTTAATAAAGCCGTTGCTGATATCGAAGGGGGATTAAAAAAACTCGAAGCTAAAGGTAAATTAGGAGAGGGTGAAACTGCTGCTAGTGTTATAACAAAATGTTCAAAATCCACGGATTTAGCCTCTGCTGTAAAAGATGCTGATATTGTTATTGAGGCTGTTATCGAAAAGATGAGTGTCAAAAAAGAGGTCTGTAAAACTACAATGGATAATGGACCAGCTCATGTTATTTTTGCCTCAAATACTTCTACAATGAGCATCACTGAAATTGGCAAGGATTGTGGTGCTCCAGAGAGAGTTTGTGGAATGCATTTCTTCAATCCAGTTCCATTAATGAGATGTATTGAAGTCATTAAAAGTGCCGATACTTCTGATGATACATTTAACGCTGCTATGGACGTTGCTAACAAATTACCATGTCTTAGAGGTAAACGTTATATAGCCCCTGTCCTAAAGGATAGACCTGGTTTTATCGTAAATCGAATGAATGCTCCAGCTCAGATTTATATGAGTTATCTTTTTGATAAAGCCGCTGCGGAAGGCATTACATGGGAACAAATTGATGCGGATGGAGGAAGTTTAATGCCTATGGGCCCATGTGAATTAGCTGACTATGTTGGTATAGATACTATGCATCATGTAATGGAATATTACGCAGAAACACTTTCTCCTGACTTTAAACCGGGGAAAGTTATTTCTGAAATGGTCGCAGCAGGTAATTTAGGAAGGAAAACTGGTAAAGGATTCTTTGATTGGAGTGGTGGTAGACCTAAAATCGATAAATCAAAGAAGGCTGGAATTTTTAATCTAGAAAACACAATGGCAATCTTATTAAATGAGGGATGTCGTATTTTAGAAGAAGGAGTTGCTACTGGTTTTAAAGTAATAGATGATGCCAATATGGCTGGCATGAACACACCTGGGCCATTTAGTGCTGGAAAGAAAAACTATGAGAAGTGGGCAGGGTTATTAGAAAAACTTGCAGATGAGACTGGGAAAGAATACTTAAGACCATGTGAATTAATGAAGTCTGGTGGCTTCGTTAAAATGCGTAAGTAAATCTCTTTTCTTTAAAAAGATCAATATGCAAATAAATTTTTTAAATAAATTTATTTTTTCTTTTTTTTTATACTAAATATTCAGAAAAACAATAACTAAAAAAAAAATAAAATAGGTATTTTAAAATGGCTGAATTTGAAACTTTAAAAATCGAATGGCCTTCAAAAGTCAATGACAAAGGCGAAGTTATTCGAGAGGGGACTATTGATGGAAATTATGCTGTTATTTCAATCAACCGCCCTGATAGATTAAATGCATTAACCGATCAGGTGCTCTCAGAAATTTCTCAAGCACTTAGGATAATGGAAACTGATGGTTCTGTACGTGCTGTCGTGATCCGAGGAACTAAAGAAATTACGAAAAAACCAGCTTTTTCCGCGGGTGCCGATTTAGCAGCAGCGTTTAATCCAAACTTACGTCCTAATATTCCTATGCATATGAGTATCGCAATGAGAATAAAACACCGCGAATATGATGAATTTGAAAAATTTCCTAAACCTTTAATCGCTGCAGTTGATGGTTTTGCCCTAGGTGGTGGTTGTGAGATTACTTTATGCTGCGATATTGTAATTGCGACTGATCGTGCATTTTTTGGTCTTCCAGAAATTAATCGGGGTATTTTTCCTGCCAATGGTGGGATTACAAGAATGGCAGCGCGAATTGGTATTAATAGAGCGTTAAAAATGGCAATGTTTGGCGAGCATATTGATGCAAAAACTATGCTTGAATGGGGTTATGTCTCTTGGATGGCACCAGCGGGCGAGGAGTTCGAAAAACTTGTCCACGAGAAAGCAAAATGGCTTGGAGATGCACCAACAACTGCTTTATATATAATTAAGAATGTTATTAAATTTGGTACACGTTATCCGGAATTGGGTTGCATGATGGAACAATTCGGGTTCGGAGTGAATAGTGCCAGTTTTGATGCTAAAGAAGGTATAATGGCTTTTAATCGAAAAATCAAATGTCCAAAGTGTGGTGGCAAGGGAAAATTCGAAGATGGCACTAAGTGTGATAATTGTGGCGGTCGAAGGAAAATAAAAGATACGCCTCACTTTAAAGGTGTATAAATTAATTTTAAATCAATTTTTTTTTCATTTTTTTTTTGTTCATTTTTATTCAATTCAATTTTTTTTTACACATATCCATAATTTTTCTTTTCAAAATAATTAAATATAACTTCTTTTTTTAGAATAGTTATATGGTAAATAGAGAGATAATTGAAGAAATTAACGATCAAAAGCTTTATTTAAGAAAAATTTCTTTAGGTGATTCTGAATTCTTTTTTGCCTCATTAAAAGAGGAAGCAGTATCTAAGTTTTTATCGTTAGGTCCCTTGACTTCAAAAGAGCATTCGAAAAAATTATTAAAAAATTATTTAAAATATTGGAATAAAAACACTCAATTTAATTATATAATAGAACTAAGAAATGACGATAATATTAAGAAAATAGGTTCTATTAGCATTTGGAATATTAGTTGGTTGCATAAAAGAGCCGAAATAGGTATATGGATAAATCCAAAATATTGGTCGATTGGTTTTTCGAAAAAAGCTTTAAATATGATAAAAATTGTAGCGTTTAATCACTTAAAATTAAACCGTCTTGAAGCCCACATCGCAGTTGATAATAAAAAATCTATAAATCTATTTATGAAATGTGGTTTTATTAAAGAAGGCATTCTGAAGGCATATCTGAATTTAAAAGGAAATTACCAGGACGCTATCATTTTAGCTCATATCAAAAAATCTTGAATAAATTAAAAATATTAAATTTTTAAATTATTATAGCAATATTGATATATAAAAATAAAATTTTTAAAAATTATTTTAAAAACATCTAAAAAGGAGGATATTTATGGGAAGCAAGAGTGATCGCGATAGTTTTATGAGATTTCTAGCAATTATAGGTGGTATATTAATTGTAATTGTAGCCATTTTAGACTTTATGGGATTTCCAAACTTAATAAGTGTAGCATATGGAATTATATGGATTGTTATAGGTCTAATTATTCTAATGAGCTGTTTTAAACCCAACGATCCTGTTCCCTATAATGAAGGCTTTATACTTATTATGGGGATTGTAACTATAGTTTTAGCATTTGTATTAGAAGGTATGGGTTTAGGTGCAGGCTTTATAGTAGCTTTAATTGCTGGAATTATGATAACTATAGGCGGATTTATCGGTATACTCACATAGAAATAAATTTCTTTTTTTTTTTTTTAATTTTTTATCAAAAGCTTTACATTGTTAAAGTAAGATCAAGACATTCAATTCTAACTATAAAATCTCTAAAATATTTTATATTCCCTTGAAAATCAATGATATATGGGAAATATTCTTTCTAAAATCTTCAATAACCTTTTGATAAGATACCATTTATAATCTCTTTAGAAACTTTCGCATCGGATCATCTAAGAATATAAAAACTGTATCCTTTTGCTTGATAAATAATAAAAAAAAAAATATTTAAGATTTAATGCAATAATTGTGCGTCACTTGGACGATATTCTCCAGAACCGTTAATTTCATAAGAAATCTCAATTTTATTTCCTTCTTCCAATTCTTCAATCGACCACTTTAGCGTGTCAGATCCTTTCTCATCTGTTATTTCTGGTTCTAAAGAAAACTCACCATATTCAAAATTATCTGGTACTTTATCTAAAATTGTATAATCTTTTAATGGCATGTTGCCAAGATTTTCATATTCAATTACAATTTGATAGCTCCCAAGTGCTCCAATAGGAGTAATTTTCTTTCCCAGTCTGAATTTTCGACGCACATGAACAACTTTAATAATTGGGATTTCCTCTGGTTCAGGTATATATTCTAATTCTTGTCCCAATGGATAGGTATTTCCATTATATATGACATCTGTAACGAATTCAGCATCTTGTGGAGGATTATCAGCATGGATGGGATATTTGACCTCAATTACAGAATCAGGTTCTAACATTCCTATAGGTGAATCTTTTAAATCCGGTAAAATAACTTGAACGGAATTGTCATCAATGAGAATGTTTTCTGGATCTACATCAATCGGTTTACCATCTTTAAGTACTTCAACTTCGTCAGGTTCAGGTGGTCGGAATTTGTCATCGAAGCGCTTTTGCGTGATTTTTACCTCATTTATTGGGGCACTCCCATCATTAACATATTTTAAAGTAGTTGGTATATCGCTCTCTTTGTATGATGGCAATAATATGACGCCTTCTTCTTCTGTCGGGATTTTAACTTCAGGTTCTTCAATTATTACTTCTCCAGTAATACTAGCTAAGACGAGATCTACATCTTCAATAGCAATAGTACCATTTACATCTGCTTCTATTTCTGAAAATACTCTAAAATATATTTCTTTTTGAAATGTTGGATAATCATCACTGTAATATTGCCATAGATCTGAATTCCATTGAGCTCCTGCGGGTAATTTAGGACTTACTTCGCCTAAATCTATAAAATTGGTATCAGGCTCATCAGAAGTATGTATATCTATCTTAAATAAGTCAATCTTAAATTCAGAGGGATTTTCAAAAACTAAGCGACAATCCCAGACTCCAGGTTCTTCATCCCTTTCAATTATATCAATATAATGCTTGTTGTTTGTAAGTCCATCAAAATTCTCGATTTCTAAACCTCCTGTAAAAGAAGAGGTTCCTTTATAGGAAACTTCAATCGTTCCTGTTTTCACTGAATCCTTTGTATTAACTAAAATATCAGCTGTGAATTTTATTAATGCTGTAACTTCAGGATCCAACTCTGTAATAGTCCATTTAATTTGATTTCCCTCTAATTCAGCATTCCCTATTGAAACATCAATAATTTTAACATTTTCAAACTTTTCAGAAATATTCTTTGTTACTACTATATCAGAAATTTCTCTCTCAAATAGACTGTACATGCCAATAGCGAAATAAACAGTATTCACTTTATTTATAGAAATTCCAAAAGATTCAAGTCCATATTCTTCAGCAACATCATATTCTTCTTCCTCTTCACTTGCCTCTGCTTCATTTATTAATTCTATAATTTCGGCTTTTTTAGCACCAGATGGAATTTCAATATCATTTTCTTCACAATACTCCTTTAATTCTGCTACTGTCCAAGAGTTATAATCTATTTCCTCTTCTTCCTCAATTTCTTCTTCTACTTCATCTTCTTCAATTTCTTCCTCTTCGATTTCCTCTTCTTCCTCGCTCTCTTCGTCTTCTTCAATTTTTTCTTCTTCCTCTTCTTCTTCAA
Organism: Promethearchaeota archaeon; assembly: GCA_004524385.1. Classification (GTDB taxonomy): domain Archaea; phylum Asgardarchaeota; class Lokiarchaeia; order Sigyniarchaeales; family SOKP01; genus LW40-45. The sequence continues at coordinate 857 of SDNM01000007.1, read as the reverse complement.
TAGCTTCTGCTTCTACTCCAATAGCCTCATCTTTTAACTTTATCAAATCAGATTCAATATCTTTAAGATTCAAAATATTATTTGCATCTGGCATTGTGTTTATATATTCTTTAACAAAAAGTAGGTTTTGAGCTTCTCCAGTAATTTGAAAATCTCGAGACTCAACATTATCTTCATCTGTAATACCTAATTCTTGAATCTTTATTTCATTGGATTCCAAATTAACACCTTCAATATCCGTAAGAATAATATTAATATCCCATAATCGATCCACTGAACTTGGATTCTCTACATTCAATTTCCCGTTGAAACCAATAGCTTTTATATTTGCGTTATGATCTTGTTCAACATTAACTGCTTCATCGATTCTTAATAAAGCGGATAATCCTTCTGTATAGCCATCTTTTAATACTATCTCTCCTGGTATCTCACCAATTTCTTCTTCCTCTTCTTCATATTTTTTATTTTTACGTGGCACTTTTATTCACTTTCCTTTTTTTTGTGAATTAATTTTATTTTTCGAAGTTATGTAACTAACGCTAAATTAATATTTATATCTATTATGTATAGATCTTAAATGAATTTTTAAGACAAATTTATAAAAAAAAGGAAAATATTGTTATAAATCTTTATTTTCTTGTATCATCTGTTAATTTTTTCTTGTTATTTCGGCGATTATTCTTCAGATAATTTGCAGCTTTTTTTCTCGGCTACTTTTTTTATTTTTTTTTCGTTTTTTCTTTCGGTTGTTTTTTTGGTTTTTCTTTCGGTTGTTTTTTTGGTTTTTCTTTCGGTTGTTTTTTTAGTTTTTCTTTCGGTTGTTTTTTTGGTTTTTCTTTCGGTTGTTTTTTTGGTTT
>SDNM01000251.1 GCA_004524385.1 Promethearchaeota archaeon | reverse complement strand
CTATATTTAATACACCATGCCCCGCTATACAGTCAATATATTCGTTTCCTTTCTCATCATAAAGGAGAGCGCCTTTTCCTTTTATTATAACGTAGTCTCGTTTAGAGTATAGCTTTGTGTGATGCTGTTTTTCTAATTCAATAAATTTCGAATAATTATCTGACATATAATTCTTTATTTTAATGAGTTTTAATTTATGATAATAAAAAAAGGATTAAATTAAATAAGTTTTTTATAATCTTTAATCTAGTTATTAATAATTATGCTATTTGAAAGTATTTTCATAACGCGCGGCGGCTTTTGGGGTGAAGAATACGATTTCAAACTATTATTTGCCATTGTTGCTTTATGTATTTGTATTATAGATTGGAAATGGAAAAGGAGAAAAGATTATTTTTGGGTATATTTGACTAGCTTTCTTTTTTGGAGTTCAGTTGAATTAGCAATTAATTTGATGGGTATTCGAGAAATGCCGCGCAGATTTCTATTTGGAATGGAGATTCCGATTTGGCTTTCTATTCCGCTTCAGGGGCTTGCTGAAGGAACCACAGTAGGGATAATGGCATTATTTATAACAGATTTATATATTAATGAGGAAACAAGAAAATATAGCGTTTTGGCACTGGGAATAGTAGTTATTGCCATCTCTTTAATTATGTTTAGTCATGGAATTTATACTCCGAATGTAGGAGGAGATGTTCCAGGTCGAAGAGAAGTCTTTCCTATCTGGGAATTGCTTATAATTCCGCTTGTTTTTCCTGCAATATATTGGTTAATCAAAACAGATAAAGATACTAGAAAAAGAGGATTGTATATGTTTGTTGTAATGTTTTTTCTAGGGTGTGCATGGTATCTTGTATATTGGTTATCTGGTCAAAGGTGGGTTGAAATTGGTACTAAAAATCCTAACGGAACTTATTCTAATTTACGAAGAGCACCTCCGATAATAGAATTAATGGTAATACTTTATAATGCTTTTGTAGAAATTGCACTTATATATATGCCCTTCTTAGCTATTCCTTACTTATTAGGATTAATTAAACAAGTAGAAGATGAATCATCAATATAATTTATAACAATGAAATTAATAAAAATAAAAAAAATAATTATTTTATTTTCTAACTTTTTTCTTTAATTCTCTAATTAATGGTTTTAGAACTGTTGCGCCATTAGAAATTATATTTGAAGCAATAAAAGATGTTTGTTCGTCAGATAATTTTTTTAAAATAGTGCTTTTTAAAGAATAAGCTTCTAATAGGAGTTCATAGTTCTCGGGATCTGTTCCTTTAATTATCACGTCTATCAAATGCAATGCAAGTTGTAATTTACCTTCTTCTAAATTCTTCTTAGCTTGTTCTAAAAACTTTTCTTCATTCGCAACTTTCAAAAATTCTTTTGATACATCTTGAGATTTTGCTGGGAAAAGATCCGTAGGATTACCTGTGTTATACCATCCATGATATTCTCTGTATACTGCATGTATGGCAAATTCGAAGCAACCATATAGAGGGCGTAAATTTTCGTGCTTTTTCAAATGTTCTGGAAAAATCTCAAGTAATTCGTGAAAAATTTGTTCAAACCATTTACCTTCATTCATTCTCTTTACTACTTCATCATGGACGAAATTTAATGCTTCTGCTGTAATAGATAATACTTCTTTGACTTTTTTTTGTCCTTCTATTAGAAGGCCATGTCCGGGTAATAAATAATCAGCATTTTTTTTCAACATTTTTTCCATTGCTAAAGCCCAATGTTTTGGATATCTCTGAACTTTATATGGATTACCTACATTTGGAAAGTGGCTTACCATGAGGTCTCCCGCGAAGATTACTTTTTTTTCCGGAATCCATAACCAGAGTGCATCGTCAGTTTCTCCCCAATCATGATATATCTCGCAATCGTAATCCCCAAATTTAAATTTATAAACTTCTTTTCCTTTAATGACTATATTTGGTTCTAATTCTTCATGAGCGGGAAAAATTTTTCCTTTCCCTTTAGTCAACGATGAGAATTGCTGTTGATTTAACCACTCGTGATATTTATCCAACATGCGGTATTTTTTAAATCGTTCTACGCAATTTTCATGCGCTATTACTTTAGGCATTTCCCAACCTTTTTCCTCTGCTTCTTGTATGATTGGTCCAAATCCGTATGCATGATCTATATGTCCATGGGAATAAATGATATATTTCACTGGTTTATCAGTAATTTCTCTTAGCTTACGAAATGCTCCCGGTGCCATTTGTCTAATCGGAGTATCAAAAATTAATAAGCCCTCATCCGATTCTAATACGCCCATATTACCAAAAGCAGGGATAATATGGCAAGTGCCTTCTGCAAAAGTTATGGCGGGTGTATTTCCCGTCATCGCATTTGCTATTTCAGTTGACATTTTCATTTTTCTCTCAAATCCCTTTTTCTTTTTTGTATTCCTCCCACGTTGGAGGATAATATATTATTTCCTTTCCATTCTCGTCTATTTTTTTCACGTATTCTCGACCTTTATCGTCAAGATACACTATTCCTGAATTTTTTAACATTTTAAAAAGTTCTGCTCTTTTTTTTGGATCCGCGACACAAATAAAGTTACAGTTTCCGCAGCGAGGGTTCGTATCTTCGATTGGTCGTAGCCCAACATTTTCTGTCATCCCAACTTTAGCAAAGGAGGCTGCAATTCTTTGATTAAATTTACGTAACTGACGGGGTGTGTCCTTTCCAGACATTGCTTCTTTCGCTAAATTTCGCATGTATCCTCTTGTTAAATCCTTATCGGGAATTTTTTTTAAGCATGTATGGTCTGCTGTCCATGTACTCCATATTCCATCTTCCGACAATCCCGTAAACCCCGCACATCCTATTCCACATCTCATGTATGTGCCTCTCTTTCCATAAGTTTGGTTTACCCCTCCAATAACTACAGGTTGTCGTTCCTCAGGTTCGTCCTTGGCTACATATCCCGTGGTACACACTTTCTGGCAAATTTTACATTGATTACAATTATTTTCTTCTGCCATAGGGTCTGCTTCGAGGGGTGCTGTTGTAAGAACCCCATTTAAGTATATTGAACCTCCATATTCTTTGCTAACAAGGTTTCCAGACCATCCAAGATGACCAAGTCCCGCAGCAACAGCGCCATACCGAAGTGAGAACGGTGGGAACGATTCTGCATTTTTCATTGCACTACCAATTCCCCCCCTATATTTTCCATTCGGAATTACCGGATGAGCCTTATAATCAGTATTATCTTCTATAAACTTAGCAATCTGTTGAGCAGTTCTCCAACCAGTTGCATAACCTAAGTCTTGTAATACTTTAATACTCATTCTTTCTTTCTTAGAAAAATAATTTTCTAACGCTTCAATATCATTTGGATATGCCCAAATAATGCAACTTTGAGCTCCAGGTAGAGAATAATCCATATCAGCAGATGGAGGATTACCTTCAAGTCTTTCTCGACTCCCAACACCAAATAACTTCGCTCCTGAATCGAGAGCTATTTTTTTTATATTTTCTTTAAGTTCTATTAAATCCATTTTTTTCACTTCTTTTTTATTTTTTTTCTT
>SDNM01000250.1 GCA_004524385.1 Promethearchaeota archaeon | reverse complement strand
TAATTATGATTTATTTATAAAAAAAAACATCTAATTTATTATAGCTTATAATTTCTTCAACAAAACTTTATTTTTTTAGAATTTTAGTGAATATATAATGAAAGCTGAGACAATATTAAAAAGAACTATAAGATTGAAAAATAATCTATTGTCAAGTCCTTACGAGATATGCCTAGAACGAATTAAATCTGTTACCAAAATCTATAATGAAAATAAAAAAGACCCTGAAATCATAAAAAAGGCCAAAGCTATTGCTCATTTATTGAGAAATATGACCCTCTTTATTCGAGACGATGAGTTACTAGTTGGGAACGAAACTAGTAAAAATTTGGCAGAAAAAATCAATTGTGATTTATTTTCTTATGAAGGGGCTTTTAGTAAAAAGGATAATATTAAAAAATTTGTAGAACGAAAACTCCAACCTTTTAAAATTGAAGACCATGAAATTGATGAATTATTAGAAATAATTCCAACTTGGAAAGGTAAGGCGTTATATAGTAATATAATATATCAAAGACTATTAAAAGAGAATTTAATTTCAGGAAATGGTTTAAATGCATCAATGGCACCTAGTATCGCCGTTTTATCTGGGACTAATGAAGGGCATATATCAATGGGATACGAAAAACTTCTAAAATTAGGATATAATGGAATTATTAAAGAAGCAGAATCATATCAAGAACTTCTAGATAAGAACGATCCTGAATATAATGAAAAAAACGACTTTTACGAAGCTGTGAAGATTTATTATACTGCTGCGATTGATTTCGCCATGAGATATTCAAATCTAGCTGGTGAAATGTCTCGAGAAGAAAAAAATCAACAGCGAAAGAACGAGCTTAATTTAATCGCCAAAACTATGAATTCTATCGCAATTGAACCTCCAAGTTCTTTTTATGAAGCAATTCAATATATTTGGTTTACTCAAAATATCGCAAATATCATATTTTCTAGAAGTGTATTAGCCTTAGGGAGATTAGATCAACTACTGTGGCCATATTATCAAAAAGATTTGAAAGACAATAGAATATCTCAAGATTTGGCTCTCGAATTGATTGAAGAATTGAATTTAAAATTAACTTGGAACTGTACCTTATTACCTACGGATTACACTACCATATCGAACGCTCTCGGTTTGAACACACAAACTATTACAATATCAGGGATGGATAAGGAAGGAAAAGATGCTACAAATGAGATTTCGTATCTTTTTCTAGAGGCTTATAAGAACATCAAATCTCTTACGTCGGATTTATCCATTAGAGTTCATGAAAATACTCCTAAAGAATTTTACATGGAGAGTATAAAGGTGTTCAAGAAAACCTCTGGTATCGCTTTTTATAACGATGATGAAATAGTTCCAGCTCTAGTTAAATCAGGTTATTCCTTAGAAGATGCTCGTGATTACGTCCTTATTGGATGTGTAGAACCAACCGGTCAAGGGAATTCTTTTGCAGCAACAGGTAGGATGTTTTCGAATCTACCTGGTGTATTAGAGTTAACTTTAAATAATGGATATAGTAATGTATCTAGACAGATTGATGGTTTAGAAACGGGAGATCCTGGAACTTTTGCAACATTCCAAGAATTTTATGATGCTTTTACACGACAGCTCCACTTTAATATCGAAAAAACTGTGAAAATTGCAAGAATAGGGGATGAAGAAATTATAAAATATTACAAACAACCATTTGTTTCTGCAAGTCTCGAGGGTTGTATGGAAAGTGGGAAAGATTACACGTCCAGTGGAGCTAAATATAATTTCTCCTCTATAACCGCATATGGTTTTGCGACTTTAGTTGATTCTTTTTACATTATAAAAAAGGTCGTTTATGATGAGAAGATAATGTCCTTGTCAGAATTAATTGAAACCTTAAACTTAAATTTTAGAAGAAAAGAAAATATTCGGCAAAGTTTTATAAATAAATATCAAAAATGGGGTAATGACAATGACGATATCGACAAATTAGCAGTAAGATTGTGGGATACTTTTTGTACAGAAGTTGTTAAACATAGAACCATAAGGGGTGGTCATTATAATCCTGGAGCTTATTCAATGGGAATCCATGTTATGATCGGCTTTATAACAAGAGCGTCAGCTGATGGTAGAAAAGCAATGCGCCCCATTTCAAATAGTTTATCTCCAGTAAATAATGTTGAAAAAAGTGGAATCACAGCGACACTTAACTCTATAGCGAAATTAAATTATGAATTGGCCGCTAATGGCGTAGCTGTTAACGTGCGATTTCATCCCCTCAACTTTGAAACTGAGGAAAATGTAGAAAAATTTTATCATCTTTTAAATGGATATTTCAGTTCAGGTGGAATGCAAATTCAACCTACTGTTGTTTCGACTGAAACTCTTAAAGATGCTCAAAAACATCCTGAAAATTATCCCGATTTAGTTGTAAAAGTCGGAGGATATAATGCGACCTTTGTTGATCTAGGAATTCCCATTCAAATGGACATCATCGATCGTTTAGAAAACAATTTGTAATATAAAAACGTAAAAAGTTATTTTGCATAGGGTTTAAATATAGTTTATTTTTTTATTAAACTATTATTTACTATTCTATTAATTTAAATAACAGGAAAAACATTAAAAAAAGGATTAAATATGGAAGATATTGAGATTCTGATTGGTAGTTTTAGTTTAATTTTTTGCATTATTTCAACTGTTATAGGTCTTATTGTCGCATCAAAATATCGTAAATATAAACAAAATACTTTGCTTTATGTGGGACTTTCATTGCCTGGATTAGCATTTCCATGGTATCCAAGTGCTATTTCATTTTTAGTGGCACTGGTTAACGGTGTTGGGCTACCACCTCAGGTTTATTTCTTGATTGGAAATGCTTTTGTTCCAATTTCATTATTTCTTTGGATGTTAGCATTAACAGAACTTATTTTTAAAAAACACCAAAAAGAAATTCTAATTATATATATTATTATAGGTATAATTTTTGAAATATATTTTCTTTATACCCTCTTTACAGACTATAATGCAATCGGAGAATTAAAAGGAGCTGTTGATGTTGAATATTTTGGGATTACAAGAATTTACTTAATATTCACTTTATTATCAATATTTATTTCAAGTGTATTGTTTAATATTCAATGTTTTAAATCTGATAGTGCTGAAGTTAGGTTAAAAGGGATATTTCTTATGATTGGCCTGATTTTATATACCATTGGAGCTATCGCTGATGGATTTATCCCTCTAGACTTCGTTACTTTACCAATAATAAGAATACTTTTAATTATAAGTATGATCATGTACTATCACGCTTGGATTTTGCCAACTTATATGAAGAAACTACTTTTAAAGGAACAATAAGATACTTTTAATTATTATTACCATTTTCCAATTTTTTTTTGTTTTTTTTTTAAAATATAAGCTTCATACGCTTTCATATAATAATATATTAAATTAGTTTGTAATATTCTAAGCATTTACTAGAACTAAATATATAAGTGATAAAGGATTTTTGATATGATAAAGAAGAACACAAAATTAACGAAATATAAATATTGCCAGCGCCAGCGTATAAAACTTATAGTTAATATAAGTT
>SDNM01000006.1 GCA_004524385.1 Promethearchaeota archaeon | reverse complement strand
AAGGGAAAGGAGGGTAGCGAAAAATAGAATAATTATAATTGATAGCAGGTGGGGATGGTAAATATTTTATATAATCTTATACAAGTATGTATATATATTTATTTTAATTATATTGGTTATATTTAACAAATACAAAAATTATCATAAATCCTTCTCTTAATTGTTAAGGCTTGATTCCATGAGAAAATTAATTATTGTTAAGAAGGCTTTTTTAGAGAGTGGTCTTTTTAGTTTAATTTTAATTGGAGTAATTTTAACAAGGCTTTACAATTATCTACTTTTTCATACTATTGCAGAGCTTTATAGTATTGTGATAGCTTCTGTAATATTTGTGATTGCCTGGACGATGAGAAAGGAGATTGATAGTTCATTTTTTTTAGTACTCGGGATATCCTCATTTTTTATTGCGATGATTGATTTTATCCATACCTTAGCTTATCCAGGAATGGGGATAATTTATGGGGGAGATACCAATCTTGCATCTCAATTATGGATTGTTGCCAGATTCATGCAAGCATTTTCAATCTTACTTGGGATTTGGTCAATTAATAGAAAAGTGAAACCGAGCATTTTGTTGGTGATTTATAGTATTATCTCTGGTATTTTCATAATTATAATATTTATAGGATTATTTCCCGATACATTTATTGAAGGATCTGGGTTGACACCATTTAAAATTATAAGCGAATATATTATCATCTTGATTTTAATCGTTGCGATTATTTTAATTCATAGAACGAGAGCGGAATTTAGTAGAAACATTTATTATTTGATTATCGCTTTTTTAGTGGCTTTAATCATTTCAGAATTCTCTTTTACCCTATATTTAAGCGCGTATGAACTCCCAAACTTAATTGGTCATGTTATTAAAATCATTGCATTTTATTTCCTCTATAAAGCCATGATTCAGATTGGTCTTAAAAATCCAGTGGAACTTTTATTCAGAAAATTAAATATATCAAGGAATAAATTTGAAGAAGCCTATAATCAAGCTAATTTTCTTAAAGACCTGATTGCTCACGATATTAATAATCTTTTACAGGTTATCTTATTTGGAGTGGGGAGTTGTCGAAAGTTGATTAAATCTTCTGAAAAATATGAAGATCTTAATAAAAAAATTAAATTAATTGAGAACCAACTTATAGATGGGGCAAATTTAGTTTCAAATGTAATTAAGTTTTCTGAAATGGAAGAATTAGAAAAAACATTTTTACCCATTGAAATTAGTCATATTTTAAAGGAAACGATAAAACATGTTGAAAACGCTTTTCAAGAACGAGATTTAAATATTAAAATAGAATATATGGAGAACCATTTCTATGCGTATGCAAATGATCTTATAGGAGAAGTGTTTGAGAATATTTTAATGAATGCAGTAAAGCATAATGAAAATAGACCATTAGAGATCATTGCAAAAATATCAAGGGAATCCTTAAAAAACAAAAATTACTTAAAAATTGAATTAATGGATAATGGAAAAGGAATAGATGATAATAGAAAAAAGGAATTATTTGAAAAAGAAATCCGCTTTGATAGGAGCTTATTCGGAATGGGGTTAGGATTGTCGCTTGTAAAAAAAATTATTGATCTCTTTGAGGGGAAGATATGGATTGAAGATAGGATAAAAGGAGATTATTCGAAAGGATGTAAATTTGTAATTTTAATACCTGAGGCAACTAAGTAAATTATCTAATTAGAGAATTCTACTCTCTGGGTATTTTAAATGCCTTAATCAATCTACTTCTATTAATACGCAAATTTACCATGATAGATACAACCTCTTGTTTTTTAATGGTAAATTTAAAGCTTTAAATTAATTATGATTACGTAAGATAAGATGGAATTTTTAATTGATAATCTCTTTCAAACGATTCAAAAGTTATCGAGGTAAAAGGAAATAAAGCAATTCAAACTTCAGGTTTTACTCAACGTAGATGAGACTTACTGCGCAAAATGCTGTAGAACAAGAAGTATTATTGAAAGGATGATTGAAGAAGTCCCTGGAATAAAGGACAGAATTGAAGTTATATTTGAAGATATTGCAGCTCAAGGAATTAAAGAGAAATACGGCTTGCTTACTCCTCCTGTCATTATAATGAATGATTCGATATACTTAGAAGGCCATGTTCCAGTTATAAAGAAATTAAGTAGAGAAATATTAGATCAGCTCAATTCTTAAGAAGACGACGCCCAACTAACAAATTTTTTATCTTAATCCTCATATGAGGCTGTAGAGCTCTTACTCTTACCGACCTTTTTTTGATTATATTAAAAGAAGTAAAAGTAATAGTTTATCTTACAGTAGTTAATTTAGACTTCCATTGATTGATTCGCTGTGGTTATTTTTCTATAATCTATGATAGTGCTTACTAACGATTCAAATACTTGATTGACGTTATATCCCGTTTTCGAGGAGACTTTACAGTATCCGCTTATATTATTGTTTTCGACAAACTGACGAACGTATTCATCATCAACCATGATAGACTCTATTAAATCATATTTAGATCCCAGAAGAAGAATAGGGAGGGTGGGATCATCTTTACGGATAAGATTTATCCATTCAGGTAAATTCATAAAACTTTTGAAGACTGTTAAATCAAACATTAAAAATGCACCTGCGGCACCTTTTACAAAATCATCGAGCAGGAATCTGAACCTTTCTTGTCCGCCAAAGTCCCATAATTGTAATGCGCAAGTTGGACCCTCTTTTAAGGTTAGTGTTTTATTAAGAATATCAGTACCGATCGTCATTTTCGCTTCATATAAGAATTCCCCCTCAATATAGCGGTGTAGAATAGTAGTTTTCCCTACACCACCATCCCCAGCAATAATAATTTTAAAGACTAGACTAGGAGTAATCATTACATTTCAACAATATAATTTGATTATTAAAATTTCCACTTATACAACATTAGAATTATAAGTATAAAAATTATGAATAATTTAAATAAGTTTTAGATTTGTTTATTTTTTAAAAAAAGCTAAAGTTCTTATTGGAGATCTAACTCGAGATATATTGGCTTTTTTATCATGATTACTTTTAATAGAAGGAAAAGCTATATTTTATACTAACCTATATAAATAGAATTTGATAAATCATAAGGGAATATTGGAACCATAAAAGCAGAAGAATGGAAGAATGGCTAGAGGCTGAGGGAGGTTAGTATTTATCAATAATAAAATGAAAATATAATGAATTTTTAGGGATAAAAAAAAATATAAGATTAAAAATCTATTAATCGTAGAGAAAAAATATGACAGACATTAAATTTGCTATTTCAGAAGAGTTAAGAGAGCGGATGAAAAAATATCCCGAAATAATTTGGGAAAAAGTTGCGAAAAGTGCAATTGAAAAATTTCTTGAAAAACTGGAGGTAGCTGATAAAATCGCATCTAAAAGCTCTTTTACTATGGAAGATTCAGATAAGTTAGGAGATGAGATTAAACAAAAGATGTGGGAAAGGCATAAATTTTACTTGGAAAATCTTAAGAAATGAAGTTAATTAAGAAATAAAGAAATATTGTGCAAGATTTTATAAATTAAGAGAATATTGTTAGGCATTAGAAAAAAACCATCTTATGGTAATTCATTTATCTGTATACAACAAATTATTTGAAGATTCTTAAAATTAATAAGCATGAAAGATCATATAAATTATAATGCTAAAATCAGAGCACTTCAGTGAAATTAATGGATGATTTGAGGGAGAAGAGATATAATGATAAAATTAATTATATAACTAGTTCCATTCAATTATTTTCAACTATTCCTAAAAATGAGTTAGAAAAAAGAGGAATTTTCTACACCATACAAACTTCCATAGAATCATTAATTGATTTAATTGCGATGGTCGTAAAGGATCTCGGTATTCCCGTTAACGATGATGAAAAAAATATTTCAGAATTAATAAATCGCCGAAAAATTGATCCAGAATTAGGAGAAGATTTGAAAAAAGCAAATGGAATGAGAAATATCCTTGTTCATCGATATAATTCCATTGAAGAAGAAACTATTTTTGAATCTGAAAACAAATTAAAAAAGCTCTTTTTAGAATGGTTGAAGATAATCGAGGAGATTCTTAATGAACTTACCGACACTTGAAGATATTAAGAAAACATTAGAAAAATTAGAGGAGACCTATGAAATAGTGCTCTATGGTTCTTATATAGAAAATAGCATGCGCCCAACTTCTGACATTGATATCTCCGTTCTTACCCATTTACAAGACAAGCAAAAAAATAAATTAATACAATATGACTTATTTAGCGTAGCTCCTCTAAAATATGATATAAGAGTATTTGAACTTCTTCCCATCTTTATCCAAATCTCAATTATAAAAAATTATAAAGTTATTTTTGGCGATCCTTTAGAAATCTCCGAGTATTTTTATTATTTCAGAAAAAAATGGGACGACTGTAAAAACAGAATTCTTTCAAATCAATTTAGCTCTCTACAAGAACGATTAAATTTAATGAAATATTACCAATAGAAAGAAAAAAATAACTAAGATATGATAAAGCCAACCGCTCCCCCGAGGCAATGCTCGCATGTTATTCTAAGGTTTTAGATACTTTTGCAAAAAGATAAACTCTTTCTTGTGTTAAATCATTTAACATAATCCTAAATTGAGGGTTTATTTCTTTAACAAATTTTTCTATATTATCGTTTTCTTTTATTTTGTTTACCAATGTATCATCAAATGTTACGAAGATGTCACAAGTTATAATCGCAAGATAAAGCAGCATGCGATCTATGGAATCATTATGAATTTTCTTAAAATGTAATACTATCTCTGACTCAAAAATATATTCAAGGAATTTGCTTATAAAATTTAAGAAAAATTAATATCAAATTTTTAGGCTCGTTTCTTGTAAATATACAGCTTCCTGATTTTGAATTTATTTTGATAATAAATTATCAATTTGTATTTGAAAATCAGTTAATTCTTTATCAATAATAGTCCATATTATTTCATAATTAACTCCAAAATATTGATGTATAAGACGATCTCGAATACCAGCTATTTTATTCCAAGGAATTGCCTCAGTTTTATTTTTTAAATCATCTGGTAAAGATTTTACGGCCTCTCCAAGTATTTCAAAATTACGTACAACTGCATCCTGAGTTTTTAAATCTTTTAAGAATTATTCACAATTTAAATTTCTAACATATTTATTGATTCTCGAAATTGCTTCCTTTATATCGCTAAGAAGTTCTACTACACCTCTTTTAGGCATAAATGACACTCTTATTGATTTCTTGGGCGATTTTATTAACTCTTATACTTCTAACTCCCTCTGGAGTTAAAATATCAACTTTCTTATTGAAGAGATTTTCTAAATAATCAGCTAAATCCATAAAAGCTAATCCAATTGATTTTTCAAATTCAACAATTATATCAATATCACTATCTTCTTTTTGAGTTCCTTTAATAAAGGAGCCAAACACACCAATTTTTTTAATTCCAAATTGTTTTTTTAAAAAAGGAAGTTCTTCTCGTAGTTTTTTAATAATCTCTTCACGAGTCAACATTTTTTTTCACATTGAACATAATTTTAGAAGATTAAGATTGTATAATTGTTTTAAAGTCCTTATCTTCAATAAATAAGATAGTATTCTCCATATAAATTCTTTCTTTTTTAATATAAATAGGAATCATAAAATCTAATTGAGAATTTTTAAATATTCTCAGATTGAAAATAAAGTAACAGGTAAATAAAAATTTGAATGATGAAATTATGGCAACCACCCAAGGAAAATTTTCGATGTTAAATTTTATTAAGGAAGTATGTGACGAGATTGGTCCTCGATTTGGCACGACCGAGTCAGAGTTAAAGGCCGGTTTGAAGATTAAAGGCATCCTGGAGAGCCAGACCGACGAGGTGATCATGGAGGACTTCGAATGTCATCCAAGAGCGTTTTTAGATTTTACCCGTGTTGCATTTGTCGTCGCGCTGATTGGCACAATACTATTTATCTGGTTTCCTATAATTAGTTTTCTATTGTATCTTTATGCGTTATCCATATATGGCTTGGAGCAAATGTTTTTGAAGGAATATGTCGACTTTTTCTTTCCAAAAAGGACGGGTTCAAACGTAATTGGCAAGTTAAAGCCTGTAAAAGAGCCGAAGCAAATAGTTATTGTTAGTGGGCACCACGACAGCGCTTGGGAATTTCCGCTTTTCGAGAAGTTTAAATCAAATTTTCGCTACATTGCATTTTCAACGGCTGGCTTAATCTTCTTAGCGGCGATAATATCGCTTATAAAATTCATTCTTGATATCTTAGGCATCACATCGTTAATGATAACGTTAATCTTGCTAATCGTTCCTATTCTGGCGCTTATTATGATGGCCTATTTAGCTCTCAAGATTCATTCTAAAAACGTGATTCTTGGCGCAAACGATAATTTATCTGCTGTTGCGGTTGTTTTAGCCCTTGCTGAGCATTTTTCAACTCGAAAGCTCCAAAATATTGAACTTTGGTGTATTTCATTCGCGTGTGAGGAATGCATGAGAGGCTCGAAGCGATTCGTTAAGAGACATCAGGACGAATTAAAGGATTCAAAGACGATTAATTTAGATATGATTGGTGAGGGAACGCTTTCTATTATTTCAGCAGAACCTTATTTCACGGCAAGGCATTCTATGGAATTAGCAAAAGAATTTCAAGAATCAACAAAACGGGCGAATGTAGAAATGCCGATTAAAGTTTTAAAATTTGGTGGAAGTGATGCTGCAAACTTTTCAAAAAAGAAGCTCGAGGCGATTTCTATTTTCGGCTTGACACCGCAAGATCATCCGAGTACATGGCATGAAATGGCAGACACCCCTGAAATCATTGATGAGAAGCTTCTCGAAAACACGTTAAAAGCAATTATTCAATATTTAGAAGATCTTGACGCCAGACTGTGATAAGATAGATAAATTATGTCAGAGAAAGTATTATATATAGAATTAACCCCAGACGAATTTAAAGAACGGTTATCAAAGGTTCCGATTGCCTATTTACCTTTAGGTACTCTTGAATGGCATGGTCGGCATATGCCATTGGGAGCAGATGGATTGATATCTTCTGGATTTTTTATGGAACTTGCGAAAAAAGTGGGTGGCATTGTTCTTCCAATGCTTTTTATAGGCCCCGACAAATCAAGAGATGTGGATGGAAAGGAATATTATGGGATGGATATTCATAGTTATCCCGAGCACCACCCTCAAAAACTTTTAGGTAGTGCTTATTGGGTAAATAAAAGGCTTTTTAGGGATATCCTTGAAGAAATCTTAAAACAGCTTAAAAGAGCAGGTTTTAAAATTGTTGTAGCACATGGTCATGGTCCATCTACCATGGCTTTTTATTCGGGTATTAAGAAGTGGAAGGATGAATTAGGGCTTGATCTTTTTACATGTTGGCGAGATAAAGAATCAGATGGGCTTGGAATACAAACAGATCATGCTGCGGCAAATGAAACATCCCTTATGATGGCTTTGAGACCAGATCTCGTCAAAATAGAAAATCTTCCAAAAGATAAGGATGTAAAACCACTTGGACTTATGGGCAAGGATCCCCGTGAATTCGCAAGCTCAGAGGAGGGAAAGAGAATAATCTCGTTACAAATAGATCGAATGGCAGAAATTCTTAAAGAAACATTAAATAAAATTAATTAAGAGATCTTAAAAAAAAAATTGAAAAAATTAGATAAAAGCTAAAATTCCGAATATCAGCACAATTATAGCAATGAGGAACACTATTCGACCAGCCAAAATGTGCATTTTTCGCATATTTTTATCCTGCTTTTTAGACGCAACGTAGCCACCTAATATTTCGCCAATTAACCAGACTATGACAACTAACCCGAAAATCGCATGAATTAAAATGAAATTTAATCCCATCAATACAAGAAGGCCGATTAGTGTCAGTATTATTCCAGCCATAGCGAAAGTCTTATGGAGTAAAAACCATTTCTCCGGTTTGTGGATTGTTACTACAATGATTGAAAGTGCTAAAAGCGCTATTCCAATCAGCATGACCCAGAAATGGGGAAAAGTTAAAATATCTGAAATAGGCATTCTTTCGATTCGCTCGCTTTTTTTTAGGTTTTTATTTTATATCTACACATTATAATTATTTAAATTTTTTTGGATTTAATATTTATTAAAACAATGATATAAAAATGATGAAAACTTACAGGTGTGGATAAATTGACTGAGGAGGAAGAGCAGCCTTTAACGATGTGTTGGTTTGGTATATTCCAGCCTTATGCAACTTCAATAGTTCATGTTCCTGAACAAGAAATTAGCCCTAATGAGGTGGATAAGAAAGATATGGTGTTTATCTGGGATAAATATATGAAGGCAGATATATTAAGTGATCTTTTGGGGACACCAGTCCCATGGTCTCCTGCCTTAATTAAGGGGTATTCTCGTGAATGGAAAAAAGAAGAAGATCGAAGCTTTACTTGCGAATTGGTTCAAAAGGCGTTTGGCGAATGTCTTGGGGCCGTGTTACTGATATCGAGATTGATTGAAGGACAATTAAATCCCCTTGTTGAGAGTTATAAAGTTCGAGGTTATTCTTTAAAAAAAGCTGAAGTTCTTATTGGAGATTTAACAAGAGAGATATTGGCATTTTTACCATGATTACTTTTAATCTCTTTTTATTATTATAATCAATATAAAAAAAATAGGTGTATTTTCTCTATATAGTAATATGACACTTTTTTAAGGATTATAAATAATAAAGAAATAGAAAAAAAATTGGAGAGTGAAAGATTTGTATAATTATAAAAGATTAGTTAGCGAAGTGTTAGGTGCAGCTGTAGCAGTTGTTTGGATAATGTTTGTTTTTCTCGTTGTTGTTATGATTGGATCTGTTTTGCTGTTACTCGCTGTTGCTATTTCCCTTACTATCTTGTTGGGTGTATTATCTGATGGTTTTCTTAAGCTAAGCAAAAAAGATGAAGAAAACAAGGAAGATTTGTATAATTATAAAAGATTAGTTAGCGATCTGTTAGGTGCTACAATAGCAGTTGTTTGGGTATGTTGGGCATTACTCGTGCCGGGGAATCTGTTTTTACTTGCTATCGCCATTTCCCTTACTATATTGTTGGGTGTATTATCTGGAGGTTTTCTTAAGCTAAGCAAAAACGATCAAGAAGGTGCTAAAACTAAAGAAAGTTAGGAACTTCTAATTTATTTTTTTTTAAATAAACAAAAAGAGTGATGGATTATGTCAGAAAAACTCAGAGTCTGGAGGTATATCACTATCAACAAAAGCGTAGGCAAAGATTTTTGAGTTCTTTCCAATTTTCACTCCAGGCAATAATTTTGCACCAGATTCAATAACTACGTTTTTTCCAATTTCTACATTCCCAGTTCTAAAATTAGAGACAGTTCCTTCGTGAGTAATGATGGTTGCACCGCTTTTTATTACAACACCTTCTTCAATTGTAATTTTTTCAGGATAATATGTGTCAAAATGAACGTTATCTTCGATTTTAACACTTTTTCCTATTTTAACTCCCGCTTTTCTTAAAAGAGTTTGTCTAAAACTCTGACTTACTAATGGCGATTTTTGCCATTCGATATACATATTATTAAACATTGTCTTGAAATAATCGCCTTTCGGAAATATTAATTTGCTCATATAATCATGTAGCGTAAAATTTAGGCTTTCAACTCTTCTTTTTGGTAAATTTTTATTTGCATTTTTTTCAATCCTAATGGAGCCATCAAGTCCCTTCGCCATTGTATTTTCATTTAAATCCGATGTTAAAAAACCTGGAGTTAAAATAGAATTATCTCCCATTTGAGTGCCAGGTAAGACAATTGAACCAAAACCAATGAGACAATTCTTTCCGATTTTAACTTCACCCACGAATAATTCCCCATCAATAAATTCATGACAAAAAATTGAGGCGCCCATTCCCATAACGACATTATCACCAATGTCAACTAACTCTGGAAAATAAGGATCTACAACATTGCTAGAGGAAAGATACACTTTTGAACCCAATTTTGCACCCATACCTTTTAAATGATGAGCTTTGATTTCTGGGAGCCCAATATACGAACTTATAATATTAAAGGCATCCTTTATTCTCCAAATTTTAGTTTTGTCGGTCTTTTTATTATTATACTCTTTTAATTCTTCTGTAGTTGCAGGTCGAATTTTTCTTCCATTTTCATCATCACGGCTAATAATTGAATTTTTATATAACTTTTCAATCAATTCTGCATGTATTTCTTTTATGTAATTTTTATCGTCCAAATTCCGTGAAAATTCACTTTCTTCTTCAGGATTGATCAATAATGGGTTATAAAATTCCATATTTTTGATTAATGGATACATTTCCACAAGTTTTTGTAAACTAGGCGGGATCAATTTATCCGTTTTGTTCTTCCATTGTCTTTGACGTCGTTCTTGTTCTTCTTTCCATTGTTGAAACTTTTTTTGTTGTTCTTTGAACCAATCTTCAATTTTTTTGAACATTTTAAAAAGTTTATTCCCTCATTTTTAATCTATATTCTATAATATCAAATAATTTTTAAATAGTGAAATTAAAAGTTGGCGAAATAATAAAAAATATGGATAAATTATCTCCCATTGTTAAAATTAAGTTCATTGATTGATTTAAATTAGTTAAATCGTAATCTATTTATGTTAGAAAACGTTTAAATATATAATGAAGACAGAAAAAGAGAATCACGACGGGGAGTCGTGCCAATCCACTATTAATCCCAGCGAGTGGAAGGGAAGAACAATAGAAATTGACGATGCTGGGACGGGAGATCTAGTCGGAGATGCCTTCATCGGCTTTCGAGACACGCAGAGCGAGAAGATAATCTTCAGATCAATTCCCGTAGGGCTCTATAATGAAGAAAATAAGAGCGATGATAAGGTGAAAGAGCATATAGTAAAGATAACTATTGATGCTCTTAGAGCACTTAATCATACTAAAGGAGATCGTATCCTTCTGTGCAGGGGTAATTGTTTCGATCCTGTGAGAGAATATTTTCACGAGAACGATATATATTACGAGCCCGCAATTGTAGAAGGTAAACTTCAGGATGCGGTGGAAGGTAAATTGATTCAGCATCTCAGAAAACTGGGCGTATCTTCAAGGAATCTGACCAAAGAGGCAGGTATCCAAAGATATTTCGTCTTGTTTGATTGGGTATGCCGAGACTTTCCAAATCGCGAGAGGTTTGTCAAGACCGGGTTTCCCGCATGGAAAAAGAAATGGAAAAATATCGCAATTAGGCGATATAAAAAGTATCAGAGAAATATGGTCCAAAAAAAGAGTGTAATCGAGCGACGGGCAAAAGAAATAAGTAAGAATATGTTAGAGAAGCCCATTTCCGTGAGAGACGCCTTCTCTGATAGGTAAAATTTTTTACCTTTAAATTTAAAATAAACGCTTAAGAAACCAGTTTCCTTTAGGGAGGAGTAGGTCAAACCTCCATTGATTGATCTACAATGGTTAATTGTCTATGATTTATGATAGTGCTTACTAATGATTCAAATACAAAATTGATGTTATAGCCCGTTTTCGAGGAGACTTTACAATATCCACTTATATTATTGTCTTCGACAAACTCAGAAACAAGATCATCATCAACTGTGATAGAATCTACTAAATCATATTTAGATCCTAGAAGAAGAATAGGGAGTGTGGGATCATCTTTACGGACAATATTTAGCCATTTAGGTAAATTATTAAAACTTATATAGTTTGTTAAATCAAACATTAAAAATGCACCCGCAGCGCCTTTTAAAAAGCTATCGAGGATGAATCTGAACCTTTCTTGTCCGCCAAAGTCCCATAATTGTAATGAGCAGACGGGACCCTCTTTTAATGTGAGTATTTTATGAAAAATATCAGTACCGATGGTCATCTTCGTATCAAATAAGAATCTACCATTAACATAGCGGTGTAGCATAGTAGTTTTACCTACTCCACCATCACCACCAATAATTATTTTAAAGATTAAACTAGGTTGAATCATTGAATTTAAACAGTATAATTTTATTATTAAAATTTACACTTATAAAAAATTAGATATGTTATATTTTCTTCAATGTAAACTAATCGTATTATTTTTATATAAGCAAGAACATGTTAGAGAAGCCCATTTCCTTGAGAGCCGCCTTCTCTGATAGGTAAAATCTTTAACCTTTTATTTTAAAATAATTGCTCAAGAAAACACTTTCTTTTAGGGAGGAGTAGTTCAAACTTCCATGGATTGATCTACTTTGGTTATGTTTCTATAATCTATGATAGTGTTTACTAATGATTCAAATGCTACATTGACGTTATATCCCGTTTTCGAGGAGACTTTACAATATCCGCATATATTATTGTCTTCGACAAACTCCCAAACAAGATCATCATCAACTGTGATAGAATCTATTAAATCATATTTAGATCCGATAAGAAGAATAGGTAGTGTGGGATCCTCATTACGGACAAGATTTAGCCATTTAGGTAAATTATTAAAACTAATAAAAACTGTTAAATCAAACATTAAAAATGCACCCGCAGCCCCTTTTACAAAGCTATCGAGAATGAATCTGAACCTTTCTTGTCCGCCAAAGTCCCATAATTGTAATGCACAGACTGGGCCCTCTTTTAATGTGATCATTTTATTAAAAATATCAGTACCGATCGTCATTTTCGAATCAAATATGAATTCATTATTAACATAGCGGTGTAGCATAGTCGTTTTACCTACTCCACCATCACCACCAATAATTATTTTAAAGATTAAACCAGGTTGACTCATTTATTTTACACAGTATAATATTATTTTTAAAATTTACACTTATAAAAAATTAGATATTTCTTAAATAAAGACTTATCGGTATTCTTTTTATTGATTATCTTATTTATATCCACTCGATCCCGCATTCGCCGCATATATATTTCTTACCATACATTCTTGGGGATTCCATGATAATTCTCGTTTTATCAACTTTTTCATGGATTGAGGCAGGATTAGCATTACCACAATTAGGGCATTTTCTCCTGGTTGCAGTAGTGCTTTCTGAGACTCCTAACACTTGCTCCTTGATTACTTCAGACGGTTTTTTTGGCACAATATCAGAAGCTTTAGTGACTGAGGTAACTTTTTCTGATTTTGCTTTTTCAGCTTCATATGGTTCTTGATTTCTCTTGTACTCTTTGATTTCTCTTTCTAATTCAGCAATTTTCATTTTATACATTTCATTATCTTTTATTAATTCACTAGCATTAACTCCTTTAGTTTCCAGATTCCTATTTTCTTCTCTGAGCGTTTTAATTTCGTTTTCAGCATCTTTTAATTTCTTATTTAAGACGGAAATTGTTTTTTCCAGAGTCTTAATAGTGTTTGTTAATGTTTGTATAAATTCTTGCGCATCAGCGGAGTCCTTTCCGTTATTTTGATTGATTTCGTTCATTTTTTTAAAAATTATGGTTTTTTTAAAATAAAATTATACTCTTAAGAATTAATGAAATTAAATGAGTTTTATGATTTTTAATAAAAATGAGGATGAGATTATTAAAAATATCTATTAAATACGAAAATTTTATTCACTTTTTTGATAACTCACTTTTTTCTTGAGAATCAATCCAGAAAAGAATCTCTTTTTGAATTTGTGGAAAATCTTGATGAAACTCACATAATTCCTCGAATAATAATCTATAATTAATATCGGTATATTGATGAACAACTATATTTCTCATTTTTACCATAGATGCCGCTTTTTCGGTCATTTGAGGTGTAATAATATTTAAACTGCCCAATTTTCTCATACAATCTGAATAGGTCTGAGGAGGCGGTTCTTCAGAATGGGCAATAATGTGTGTGCAAATATCAAGAAGGATTTGGCTCAAAATTTCAAATATTCGTTCAGCCTTCAACTGAATATCTATATCCTGTTCCAATTCCCCTGAAGTTTTTGAAACGATTTCCTTTAATTTAGACCAATACTTTTTGCAAGAAAGGAATTTTTGGCGAATCCACGAAAAATCTATTGTAATTATTTGCACCTCGATTAATAGATATATTCCGATTGATTAAGTAACTTATTATACCAAATCATGTGATCATAGTAAAGAGGGAGTAATTTCTCTATAAAATGTGAACATATATCTGGAAATTTTTCGTATAATAAAATTCCATTAGAAATAACACTGAACTGAATATGAAGAGGGAGTGTTTCTAATACGGAAATTTCAATCTCTTCATAGTTAGTCAAATCTGTAGCTTTAACATGTAATTGTGTCAGGAAATTAAGTTGGATCTTAGAACTAAATTGAAGAAAGTT
>SDNM01000249.1 GCA_004524385.1 Promethearchaeota archaeon | reverse complement strand
TTTTATAATTTTAGTATATTTGTTAATTATTTAATACATTAAATTGTAATTTATAATAACCCATCAAAATATAAAAAGGTTTCAAACTCTTCTAAGATTTTATCATATTTAAGTATTAAAATTTGTTTTTTGTTTTTTGTTTTTTTTTTCATTTTTGCATAAAAATTATAATAAAATAAGCCAGCCTTTAAAATTAATAAGCTTTATCGTTAAGTTTTTGAGAAATAAATTTTACTAAGTATTATATGAATGAAAAAATAAGGGATAATTTAGATAATCATCGGAAATGGCATTTTTGGCCGGTATTATGCCTAACTTTTTTATACCCAATCAATTTATCGGTATTAGGCGTGTCAATTCCAATTTATTATTATAGTAAAGGAATAAGTATTGAAATTATCGGTTTTTTGGCAGCGGCTATCGCATTAACTTACAGTTTTTCGCCTTTATTATTAAACAAACTCTCGGAAAGATTTGGAAGGAAAAATAGTGTTGTAATTGCAACTTTAGGTGCGACAGCAGCACAAATTAGTTTTTACTTCACATTAGAACCTTTAATATTCATTATTGCAAGACTTGCTGAAGGATTTATAATGGGTTTCTATTGGACTAACTTGCAATCAACTATATCTGACAGCTCTGAAGATAAACATAGTAAATACACTGCAGTTTATAACCTTTCTTGGAATTTAGGTGTTTTAAGTGGACTTTTATTTGGCGCAATTGTTGTATTTTTTGTCGACGATGTTTTAATTGTTTTTTATCTAACTCCCTTAATATTGATAATTACCTGCGTAATTTCTGTGTTTTTTCTTAAAGATCCACCTTATGTAAACTCACAAAATTCCTCAATAAATCAAAATAACATAAAAACTGATGTTTCTGACTCACAAAATAAAAATGATTTTTCCAAGTATTTCATACCTGTTATGGTGCCAATTTTAGTTATTGCAGGTTATTCAATTTTAAGGGGAAGTATAGGATTCTTGTATCCAATTAAATCCGAAATGTTAGGAATTGAAACATATACCGTGTATTTATATATATTTTTATTAGTTGTCACTCAAGCAATTTTCTCTACGCTTTCAAGTTTCTTAAGCATGAAATGGTTAAAATGCCTTTCTCTAATCTCCTTAGGGCTTATCACTCCTCTAATGCTGATTTTTGGCATTGTTGTAGATTATAACGCAGCTCTTTATATAGCATTTTTCTTGATAATCGGGATTTTTTGCGGGATACTCTACGGCTCAGCTTTAAAACTATTTATTGTGCTTAATGTTAAGAAAAAAACCACCAAATATTCGAGCATTAACGAGAGTTTAATTGGTTTATTTTTTTTAATTACTCCGATTTTACTTGGTTTTATTGCTACCGTTGATTTAAATTTAGGATTTTTTATAATGTCTATAGTTTTCCTAATAACTCTTGTCATAACTTTGATTTTCATTATTCAAATTCAAAAAGATTCAGAAAAATAAAAGCGCCCACACCGGGATTTGAATTCCCGTCGGGTTCCGAAGTGGTTACCCTTCCCGGGTCGCAGGAGTGACAGTCCCGAATGCTGGACCGAACTACACTATGTGGGCTTTTATTGTAAGGTAAAAGAATTACTAAAGCAAAAGAATTGATAACATAAAAATTTTTTTGCGAAAAAAGTTTTTAGAAATCAAGTATAGAAATATTAAAAGCATTTTTAACCTTACAATCTATTAATTTTTTTAGAAAAGAAATTGAGAAATTTAAAAATACTCATGGGCCTGTAATCTAGTCTGGATAGGGTGCCCGGCTTCGGACTGGGATTTTTGATGAGCTTTTCCATCAAACCCAAAGTCGCAGGTTCGAATCCTGCCAGGCCCATATTTTAATTAAAAAATAGAACTTAACTGAATTTTAGCAATTTTTATAAAGTATAAAGAATGAGAATCTCTTTATTTTTTTTAAGGCTTTCTATATATTTAATTTAATTTAACTCTTCAATTTTTTTAGCCAGGTTGGACATTAACACTATACCCATTCCTAACCTTATATCGGAGTTGAACAATAAAACTAGAATGAATTTAACTCCTAAGATGTGCATATATTGCGAACAAACTTTTTGTTCGTCATCTAATTCCAGTAGCATTCTTCTTATATTTGATAGTTTATTTTTATCTCTTGATTCAAACTCTCTAATTGTATTAGACAAAGTCATATGAGGTAGAGAAGAGTAGATGACATTTCCTTCGAGGGTGAATAAACCGCTTCCTAATATTTCTTTATCATCGACCGTGCTCCTTAAAAGGGCAATTATTTCTTGAAACATGGGCAAAGTGGTGAGAGTACTAAGCTCCCCTCCTTTTTTATGATTTCCCTCTAATGCTTCACCAGATCCTTCGAAGAATTCCATTTTTGATAATTCGTAATCAATTTTTTGATAGCCTCTTACTTTAAAATTTTTGTCTATAAAAGCTTGAAATGTGTGATCACATACTAATCCAGACGGTATTGATACAGTAGTTAATTGCTTGCTTTGATTTATAATTTTACTAGGAATAGTTAATTCATTTCTCTTATTACATTGAGGACATACTATCCTAACTTCCTTAAATTCTACCTGAGGAGCAGCTTTATTCGCATCGATCATAAATTTAATATGCCCTTTTATTTTTTCTCATTAAATTAAATTAAATTAAGTAATCAAATTTATAATAAAATATTTTTCTTTTTATATTATAAACCATCAATATCTTATTTTTTAACAGAAATTCTATATTAAATTTTTTCTTAATTTTTTAATCCATTAGTGAGCAATTTTTCTGAACATATAGCAAGAGATTTCTGAATATTTCAAAACAAATAATACGTTTATTGGGTAGAATAATAATTCTGAATCATGATTGAATATTAATAATAAATTTTATTACATTATATAAAATTTATTTACTTTCTAGTTGTGTTTTTAAACCGTTAATTTTGAATTTATCCACTTTTACCTAAAATTATTTATAAATTGGAAGTTATAATTATAGATAATAATGGTTATTTGATTGAATAATGTCTGTGTCTCTAGATCTCGATCTAATTATGAACAAATTAGTAATGGAACTAGGATCTAAATTATATTTTACATTAATTATTTCTGAAAATGGAGTGGTTATAAAATCGTATATAAATGAGGAAGAATTCAATAAAGCAGCCATTGGTGTAAATATTTCTCAACTCTACGAATTGGCAGAAGACATAACTAATGAGATTGGTATCCATACCCCTGATTTTAACATTATTCATTCTGATAATTTTTACGTTTTGTCAATAAAAATTTTGGAAAAAGTAATTATTCTTTTGACAGAAGACCAAATTGATCTTAATCAAGTTTTTGATATTATTAACAAAAGTATGAAAACTGATTAATATATATCTTGAAAAAGAATTAGAAAAAAAAGAACGAAATATTGTTCAAAATAAGAAAAAAACTCCTTGCGAACTAAAGTTCGCTTCTAATCACAAAACTTTTTTTCCTTAAACCTAATTTGAGAGCATTCGCTAGGTATGGTAATCTAATTACCTGCCTGCGACCCTCTAGCACCAATGCAACCCAATCTCTAATTAAGT
>SDNM01000248.1 GCA_004524385.1 Promethearchaeota archaeon | reverse complement strand
TGAAATCCCTTGCCGACCTAATTTTTCCATTAACTCATCAGGAAAAGGCCAAAGACTTTTAAGTCGCACATAACCCATTTTATGTCCTTGTTGACGTGCTTGTTCAATCGCTTCAGGTACACCTCTTGCATTAATTCCATAGGCTAAAACGACTGTATCAGAATCATCTATATATTTTTCCTCCCAATCATTAATTTCAGGACGAGCTCTTGTAATTTTATCACAAAGACGCTTAATAAGGGTTTCTCCCCCCTCGGGAGTCATTTCTGGAGTACCTTCTATATCATGAGTTAACCCTGTAACATAAAAATGATAATCAGTTCCAGCTACTGCCATGCCTGGTACAAGATCATCGTCAAATACCTCAAAGGGTTTATATTTTTCTGGCGGAACTTGTGGTTTTTTACGCTCTACTTTTTCAAAATTAGAATGGTAATATACAGGCTCCATCATCTGTCCTAAGAATCCATCTGATGCAACAATTACGGGTGTACGATATTTTTCGGCTAAATTGAATGCACGGATTGTTAAATCATACATTTCTTGAACCGTAGATGGTGCCAAAACAATAATTTGATAATCCCCATGAGAAGCATAGCGAACTTGATAAACATCAGATTGAGATGCATTAGTGGGCTGCCCCGTACTTGGCCCACCTCTCATAATAGTTACAATAACTAATGGTGCTTCCAACATAACCCCTAAACCAATATTTTCAGCCATAAGTGAAAGCCCAGGTCCTGAAGTTGCTGTCATAGCTTTTTTACCAGCGTAAGAAGCCCCTATGCAACAAGCAATGGACGCCAACTCATCTTCCATCTGAATAAACGTTCCATTTACTTCTGGAAGACGTCTAGACATATAAGCAGCAATCTCTGAGGAAGGTGTAATAGGATAACCCGCAAAGAGCAAGCATCCCGCTGCTATGGCTCCTTCTGCGCAGGCATAATTTCCCGTAGTTAAAATCGCTTTATTATGTGGATTATTTTTACTAAGCTTTAGACTCATTTATAGCATCATCCTCTAAATTAATTTCCTTGATAAATATGGAAGTAGTGGGACATAACCGTTCGCATTGCTTACATCCTAGACAGTCATTAGGGGCAGTTATGACTACATAATGAAGCATGCGACTGTTAGTCTCTTCGCTAACCTCTAAAAGTTCTTTAGGACAAAAATCCACGCAGATTTTACAACCATCGCATTGTTCAGATTCAATTATAACTTCATATTTTTTCTGAAGGCGAGGTGGTGGTAAGATGGGACTACGAGTAGATTCTAATTTCAATTTTTTTATCTCTCTTAAACTTCTGGTTAATATTTTTCCTAATTAAGCTTTAAAAATGTTAATTTCTCTTTTAAATTTGCTTTTTTAAAGTATAGGTATTTTATATAAAAAACATAACTATGCTATCTATAAAAACAATTATGTAAAAATTCAATTCTAACTTTTAAAATTATGAGAAGATTCTTTATAAAGAGTTTTTCCTATTTGAAAACTTCGAATGTTAATGTCCCTAAACCTTTCTGGCATTTTATTAAAAACTTGGAAGTAATGTTCTTTTTTTAAGTCAATTTTTCCATTTTCACTAAGATATTCAGAGAGAAATCCCAAAGAGAGGACATTTACTGTCTTAGCTACATCATTATCATCAGCATATTTAGTAAGAGGAACTCGATGAATAATACCTTTCTGGATTACTTTTTCAGCATTATTTACTGTGTTGGAATCAATAAAGGAAACAGTTTTTTCACATATGCATTCACTTGCTCGTTCAAATCCCTCTTGATCTAAAGCAATAAAAATATCAGCGTCTTCGTCACAGAACGGATAAGAAATTTGCTCTGAGCTTAGGATCACATCGCAAAAAATCGGACCGCCTCGTACAGAAGGTGTATAGTCGACAGAAAGTGTTGCGTAAAAGTTTGCCTCCATTGCAACTCTAACTAAAGCACTTCCTAAAAATTTAATCCCCTGACCTCCGCGCCCACTTAATCTGATTTTTTTTTTCATTAATAAATCTATGATTAATTTTATTTCTACACCAATTAAGAATTAACCTTGATTTTTTAATTTTCTTAACATCCATCGTTTTTATTTGAAAAAGGCATGTGAATAAAAAAAAAAGGAAAAAAATGCATCTCTTACCTATATATGCATCTTTTTAAAAAATTAGAGAAGTTTAAAAAATCTTCTTAATCCTCGCGACATAATAAATTGTTGTATCTGACGAGAACCGCCTATAATTTCCTGAATTCTTGAGATATGTAAATAATCATCCATCAAGGTGTTATCACAGAGTCCAGCACCTCCCATTACGTTAGCAGATTCATAGCAAACATCTTTAGATAATAAAGCGCAACTATATTTATATTGACTCGCAGCGGCAACCATTGCCTGAGAGATGTTATCAGGCACTTCTTTACCATATTTCTTCTTTTTTTCATCGTAAGATTCACAAAACTTTAATAACCCATGGGTAAGAGATATTGTTCTCGCCCATAAATCAGTTAAAAGGAATCCTACTCCTTGAAAGAATAAAATTTCCTTATCAAATTGTTTTCTCATATTAGCATAAATAATAGCATGAGAAAGTGCACCCCAACTTTCGCCAACACCCCTTAAAGCAATAGCAATTCTCTCTGGTATTAAGCCTTCAAAAAGATGCTCACGACCTTTTCCAATCCCCCCTAATACATATTCTTTTGGTACTCTAAGGTTGACTAAACGTTCTTTTCCTAAGTAGAGTTTCGGTACCCAAGGTATACCCACTCTTTCGCAATTCCATCCCTCCCAAGAAGTATTGATCATGAATTGCCCCATCATATTACCGTTATTTTTTTCTGCGGTTGCGTAAGCTACAGCCCATTTTGCTTTTGGAGCATTAGTCTGATAAATTTTTTCTCCATTTAAAATAAAACTGCCATCTGGCTGCTCTTCACATAGAGTTAATTGATGTACAGCATCAGAACCTCTTTCTGGTTCAGTTATAAGAAGACATCCTGGTGATTTGCCAGTAACTAATTCTTTTAAGGCTTCTAATCTTATAGGAATATTTTCGTGATGCTCGTAAATTGGATTAACGCATATAACCGTTGCTCCTGTACTCATTGCGAATTGGGGATCAAATAAAGCAAGTGCGAGTAATCTCATAAAATCTGCTGCTAAACCGTGTTCTTCATAATTTAAATCAATACATCCGAACGCATGCTGTCTAGTAATAAGGCCTTCTTTACCGAAATAAGGGCTCCAATCGTAAATATCTTCGTCGGGTCCATGAGTAATATTTTTCTCCTTTTCAAAATTTAAACAAATATCTTGAACTTTTTTAAGAAAATTTAATTGAGCATCAGATAGTACTGGTCTTAAATTTTCATTTACAATGGTGTATCTATTTTCAAGGCTTAATTTTTCTAGAATTTCGTTCTTAATGGCTTGTGTTTTGAATTTTGACATAATAAATTTCTATTAATGAACCTTAATTAATGTTAATAAGTGTTAGATCTAAATGTAATAATAGATTTTTTAAAAAAATTTGAAAAAGTAAAAAATTTAACTTTTACTTTCAACAATATAAAAATCTTTGTCTAAATGTAGTTTTAACAAAC
>SDNM01000247.1 GCA_004524385.1 Promethearchaeota archaeon | reverse complement strand
TTATTATTATAAGATACTTAACTGGTGTTTAAATTGACGATTAAAAGAAAAGACCTCGTTGTAATGAAATTTGGTGGTTCGTGCTTACAAGATACAAAATCATTTGAAAAAACAACTCAAATTATAAAAAAATACTTGAATCAAAAATTAATAATAGTTACATCCGCTATAAAAGGGATAACCGATAAACTTATAGATTTTTATACAAAATCATGTGAGGAAGCTACTGAATGTGATTTTATCATAGAAAATATTTACAATATTCATAAAAAAATAATCGATGAGATCATTGATGAACCTAAACTTGAATATAATGATACATTGGATTTCTTAGACGATAATATTGAAGAATTAAGTCAATTAGGACGAATTGTCCGTTTATTGAGACCGAGTATGGATATTCAAGATATAATAGTATCTTATGGAGAACGACTAAGTACTTTTATTTTCTCTCAATATTTTAATTCAATTGATAAAGATCTTAAATCTCAATTTATATCATCTGATGAGATTATCATTACTGACGAAAACTTTGGTAATGCCCTCCCAATCTTAGACGAGTGTCAAGAATTAGTTGAGAAAAAAATAGTTCCAATATTAGAATCAGATTTAATTGATCTAATTTGTGTGACAGGGTATTACGGGTCAACCAAAAATAAAAAAATTACAACTTTAGGTCGTGGAGGAACTGATTTAACAGCAGCAATTTTGGCTTTTTGTTTAATGCCAAAATATAACACTAAGGTCATTTACTGGAAAGATGTTAAAGGATTTTTAAATGCTGATCCAAAAATTTCTGATAAAACAGATCTATTAAGGCAAATATCTTACATTGAAGCAAAGGAATTAGCTTTTTTTGGTTCAAAAGTACTACATCCTGTATGTCTTGATGTTAACGAAAAAAGAGATATTCCCTCAGAAATTAGAGATTTTAATAATCCAGAAACAAACGAATTTACGTCTATTACTAAAGAAATTGTTAGAAACGATAAAAAAATTAAAGCCATAACTTCAATCGAAAGACTGACAATGGTAACAATTGAAAGTGGGACTATGATATCTTTACATGGTACAGTATCAAGATTATTTTCTCTTCTTGGGGATAATAATATAAATATTAAATTCATATCGCAAAGTTCTTCGGAAAATAATATCACATTTGGAATTGATTTAGAAGATTCAATGAAAGTAAGCTTTTTATTAAGAAATTCTGAATTTTTTGGTAAGCAGTGGTTTTCCATAAAAATTGATAATGACATTTCTTTAATTGCTGTAATTGGTGCGGGAATGCTTCAAACGCCTGGTATTGCTGGAAAAATTTTTACTACAATGGGTAATAATAATATAAACGTAAGAGCAATTGCTCAAGGATCATCGGAATTGAATATTACTTTCATAATTGAAAGGAAAGATTGTAAAAAAGCAGTAAATGTTTTGTACACTGCTTTCATCAACCAAAATTAGAACTATTAAAATTAAATTTTATAACAAAAAAGATTAGAAAAAATTTCTAAAAATATCATCGGCTATTTTTTCTCTTATTTTTTCTCTTTCTTCAGACGAAACCTTATCCTTTAAAGCTTTATTGCAGATTTTCTTTCCAATAACAACTTTTGGATTATTAGCCCAATTTACATCTAAAAATATACATAGATAGTATATCGTGGATAGGATAAAAGAGATTAAATGCCCAATGACAATTTCTTTAGGAGTATCGATTGAGATTTTAGCAGAAGGCACACTTTGCTCGATTAATGCTTGAAATGTTGCATCTGCTTGGTAATTTACGATCCTCTGTGCATTTTGACCGTTGATGTAGTTAATAGAAGATTCTAGCGTTAATTCTGGATTTTCGTTGTTAATGGTCCATAAAATAGGAATTGTAGCGCCTTTAGTGCCTCCTAAAAGGTATTCCAATACAGAATGTTGACATATAGGCGCAGATTGGAATGTGCCCATCAAACCTTTCCCGTCCTTACCTGTGCTTTCTGATATACATTGAACAAATAATCCCACACTTCCTTCAAGGTTCATTGAATATGGCATAGAAAATACTACTTTATACCCTTTTTTATATAAATTAAAAAGATAACATGAGAATTCTATAGCAATGTTATTCTCAGAGTTCATGTATAAATTATATCCTTCTTCTAATCCTCTTATAAAATCTTCAATATTAATCCCTGAAAGATACGCAGGAACAATTCCTACGTTGGAAATAGAACCAGCGTACCGACCTGACAAATCAGGAACATCTAAAATAGGACAGTTTATTTTTTTTAATATTTCATTCATAGTACCCATTGAAGAAAGACCAATAAAGTTATAACCCTCCTTAAGAAAAGTTCCTATAGTAGAATTTACATCTAGTGTTTCCCCACCTCGAGAAATAGGAATCACAATAGAATCTTCCGGATTTGTCTCGTTTAGACATTTATTTAACTCAACTGCACGTGAACTTGTTATAGGGTAAATCTTTTTCCTAGCTAAATTTTTTATTGCCAGCAAAGTTTGAATTGATCCCCCTGTTCCTAAAACAATAACATTTCTTAAATCTTTATTTATAACATGTTTAGTCGTCTGTTGAATTTTTTCTATGTCTATATGAGATTTTGTATCAGTAAAGAAAGGAGGATCCCATTTTTCTTTATTTTGTTGGATGAATTTATTTGCATCTTTAAGTAGAGCACCATCTATTTTTGGATAATATTCAAATTTTAATCTTAAACTCAATTAAATCTCACCGATCATAAAATTAATAATTTTTTTTACAAGGCTATATTTTAATAATTATATTCATATAAATGATTATCTATAGTTTTAAATTAGATAATGATTATTTTATAAATAATTAATTGAACTCTTAAATAAGTAAATAATGTCTGACGAGCAACTACTGTTTTTATTGCAAACTCTCCATGATAATATTGAAGGTGTAAAGAGTTCTGCAGTAGTTTCAGCAGAAGGTCTTATTATACAAGCTATACTGGAAGAAGGTATCTCAGATATTAGATTAGCAGCCATGACCGCAACAATTTTAAGCGTGTCTGAACGAGTACTCCTCGAATTGAAATCAGGAACTTTGGATGTGTGTATTCTTCAAGGCAACGAGGGAAATTTCGCAATCATGGAGGCGGGTGAAGAGCTCATTATATGTGTGTGTCTAGATGTTGAGGCTCGTATGGATACTTGCTTTATAGAACTGAGGAAAGTTAGTGAGCAAATAAAGAACCTCACCTAATCTATACTATTAAGGAATCTCCCTATCCGAATCATTAAATCTAACGATTTCCTTGATTATTATTCTTAAATTATAAGAAAAAAGGATAATTATAATATTTAGATTCAAAGAATATTGATAAAATCTCTTTTTTTATTATTCTGTGAAAAAATAAAATAGAAATTAGAAATTTTTAAGTCTATTGCCTTTAAAATAAGCGGTTTTATACATATAACATAATTAGAAATGGAATTAAAAATTTATTATGTGATTAATTATGGCAAAAGCAGTAGAAATAAAAAATGGGGGCTATTTTTGCGCCGAATGTAATAGAACGCATATTAAGGGGAAGATCTATAAAGATCATTTAAAATATGCTCAAGATGATGATGCTGAAGAT
>SDNM01000246.1 GCA_004524385.1 Promethearchaeota archaeon | reverse complement strand
TAATTATTTGTATTATTAATTAAAATGAAGCCCTCGGAATGCAGATTTTATCTAAATTTTCTTCATAGAAGAAATAGGTATGATTAAATTTTTTTAAAGACTTAGAGATTAATATGGATAAAAAAAAGCTAGAGGAAGAATTAGAAGATTTCAAGGAAGAGCCCCTTACTCCAAAAGTAAAGATCATTGCAGGAGGGATGACTGCATCAATTTACCTTCTAATGTCCCTCTCTATGACTCCTATAACTTATTATTATAATGTTATCCTTGGATTAGATTCTGAATTAATAGCCTATGCCTGGTTACTTTTCGCAATTTGGAATGGTTTAAACGATCCACTTTTTGCTATTTTCCAAGAGCGCTATATCTCAAAGAAATATGGCCGTAGAATTCCTTATTTAAGATTTGGCGCTCCGTTTTTAGGGTTATTTTTTATTCTATTATGGATGCCTTTTCTAATAGTGGATGTAAATCAGGAAATGCTTCTCTTCTTGTCTTTTCTAATAACCCTTCTTGCTTTCGATACAATATATACCCTCATGTCATCAGCAAATTTTGCTATATATTATGAGATCACATTTACACAGAAAGAGAGGACTAATCTTGCAATCTATACTAACCTTGTTACTGCTATAGCTACCGGAATAATTATAGCGGGCCCATTGCTTTTTCTTTATAATCAAGACGGTGGTGTTAATCTCTTGCTATATCCTGCATTTAGCATATTATGTCTAGTATGTGTTTTCCTAATTATTTTAGGGAGCTATACTCTTAAGGAAAAACCCTATTTAAAATACGAGAAACCTTTAGGTTTTATTGAAGGCATAAAATCTTGCTTTAAAAATAAACCCTGGTTGATTTCTCAAGGGGTAGGTTTCTTTAGTGTAATTACTAACACGATTTTTCTAACGGGAATTCTTTACTATATATTAATTGTTCTTTCTCCCCCATTCCATATAGTAATAATTTGTTTAGTTACTGTATTTGTATCATTTATCATCTTCGTCATATTTCTAAATAAATTGTTAGATACGCTTGGATTAAAATATACATATTTGCTATGTATTATTATTGGTACAATAGGTTTTATTTCGCTATTTTTTATTGGATGGAATACATTTCCTGGTTGGAACATTTATTACGCCTTAATACCACTAGTTTTTGTAACTATAGGATTTGGAACTCTTAGCATTCTAGGTCCTACTTTTAATGGAGAAAACATTGATTATGATGAAAAAATGACCGGTAAACGCCGAGAGGTAACTTATGGGGGAATAGGGGCTCTTTTTATTAAGCCAGCCATCTCAATAGCTAATGCGACCTTTCTATTTATTATTTCTATCTATAATTTCGATCCAGATACTGGATCTAATCAATCCGCTGATGCTATTCTTGGTTTAATGATTGCCTTTGCTTTTATTCCTGGAATTAGCTTAGCAATTGCAGGAATATTTCTGTTGTTTTGGCCTCTACATGGTCCAGAATGGGATAAAATAAAAGAAGAATTAAAGGAAATTCACTTAAAAAAGGAGATCGAGTTTCTTAAAGGTTTAAGAGAAAAAGGGGTAATTGACTAATAAATAGAGATTGGAAATTTAAGATTTAAAAATCTATTCTAATTCGATTTGAAGGTATTTTTTTTGTAGTTTTAACATAGAATTCAAAATCTGTTCTGCTTGAGATGTACTATTAATAACTGGATCCGCAAGGAATGCTTGTAGAGCAACTTTCTTAGACCTTGTAAGAATTGCCTCGACGACGAGATCTTGAACAGACGCTTGAGTATTTAGCAACGCAGCAAGTCCTTTTGGATAATCTCCAAGTGGAATTCCGTGAAGTCCGTCTTTTTTAACAATAGCGGGGCATTCTACTACCAGATCTTCAGGTAAATTTGTAATAATACCATCATTTGGAAGGTTAACGGATAACTCTTCGTGATTGCTATCTGTCAAAATGCCTTCAATGATTGGAACGCCTCTTTCACCATCCTTCTTCACGAGTTTATCGCCTTTGCCGCGCTCGATAGTTCTCATTATTCTTTTGGAGTTTTTAGCTAGAAATACTTCATAAGATTCCCAAAATTGACGTCCGTGAGGCAAGTCGGCAACTTCCCATGCCCAAGAAATATATTCTCCGTAGTGGTTATCGGTCGTGTAAGGAAGGTAATCGTATGTTTCTAATATATACTTGATTAGCATAGTATCTGTATCCTTACTTATTCGTTCAAGAACTGCAGGTCCCTTCTTACGAATCTCTGGGTAAGCATCTTTTCCTGTATCGCGATATTTAGCTTCTAAAATGACTCCAAAATGATTCAAACCTCCTCCTTTATACTCGATATTAGAAATCTTCGTTTCTAAAATCCTTGTAAGATAAAAGACAGCATTAGCGATTTCATGGCATAAACCTACAAATTTTTGATTAGGAAATTTTCGTTTAATTGCGAGACAAATTCGGCTCATTGGATTGGAGTAATTTATGAAATAAGCATTAGGACAAATTTTTTGAATGTCCTCGCAGATATCCAAGATAGGAGGTATCACCCTTAATGAATGAAAGAATCCTCCTGGTCCACCATTCTCACCAGTTATTTGCGTACTTCCCCACATCATGGGAAATTCAAAATCCCACCTCAAGATTTTAAATCTAGGAGGTATTTCTATTGCATTAATAACAAACGTGGCGTTTTTTAACGCTTCTTTTCTGTCTACTGACGATTCAATGGTAAAATCTAACTTTTTTTTCTCAACAGCAGATTGACACGCTTGAGTTACCAATTCTAAATTCTTTTCGTTTATATCGTGAAGACATACGGTTGAACCCGTTAATACTTCACTATTTATTACACTTCCTACGGATCCTAATCCAAATTGTAAGGATCCCGCTCCAATTATAACAATTTTTTCATTACTCATCATGTATCCCTTTAAAAATTATCCTATTATCAGATTATTTAAGAGAATAAAAAAGTTTTTTCCCAATTTTTTTATGAGGAATCTTATTTTCTTTTAGAACACAAGCAACTAAAACGTCTAACCGGGAAGGAATATTAGGGAATTTTAATGCTACTTTCATTTTCACCGCAGGGTCATTTGAATATTTAATCTGTTCTACGATATCAGATACAGTTGCGCTCTCTAATTTTTTTAAAATCTTTAAGACAATCTGTTTAATTGCTATAAAGTATTTTTCATAAGTTTGGAAAAATCTTACACATTCCTCCTTACCTTTAGCAATATCTACTAATTGTATAGGATCTAATGGATCATACTTATATTTCTCTGAAAGTCTTTTTGCCCAAATAGCACTTCTGTGACTGTCATTTGCAATTTCTACAAATCCTTGTTCTGCGAAAGATCTGAACTTGCCCATCATTTCAATACAGTTATTTAAATTACTATTAAAGAACGCAGGATTAATTTCTACAGTTGCATCTCCTGTAAGAAAAAGTTTATTTTTAGGATCATAAAGAGAAATATGTCCGGGTGTATGTGTTCCATCATGAATTGCGAAAAAGCGTCCAATCTCCCAACCAAAAAATTCAACGTCACCATATGTCTTTTTTATTTGGTTTTCATTCGTAAGTAATTCTGCTTTTTCCGTCATAGTTTTAATCCCTCTGAAATAAAACTTAATTAATTTATC
>SDNM01000245.1 GCA_004524385.1 Promethearchaeota archaeon | reverse complement strand
TTAATGGGCTTTATCAAACGCAATTTGGAATGCGAACAGTTGAAACTCTGGAGATGAGGTTGAAACACTATCTTGAGTGTCCTTTCATCATAGTTCCAAGTGTTTTGGAAGAGTTAAAAAGGTAGCTATTATTCAAAGATCATACTCAATATGTAAACATATTTTCATATTGGTGTTTAAAAGCTAATTCTATTTTAAGGCCAGGATAAAGAGCTTCATACTTAGATTTTAAACTTTTTAAATATTCCATTCTTTTTTTATTGTTCTCTAATTCAAAATCTCTAACAATTAGAGTTGCTGAAGCTTCCTCCTCATTACCTTTGAGGGTCGAAAGATGATAAAAACCCTCCCTATCTTCAGTTTTCTCAGGAGATTCTGCTTCTGGAAGGTCGCTTAAAAATCGACTGGCGATGTGAATAGCATTTATCATTAAACCTTTAGCGTATCCTGGATGAACATTGAGCCCTTTAAATTTAATTATCACACCCCAAGCGTCAAAACATTCGATTTCTAATTGCCCCATTTCTGATCCATCCATAGTATAGCACACTTCGGGGAGTTTTTTCATATTGATCTTTGTTGTACCCCGACCAATTTCTTCGTCAGGTGTAAAACATATCACTATTGGACCATGTTTTAATTCAGGAAACTTCTGCCATGTAGCACAAGCCGTTATGATCTCGGCAATACCTGCTTTATTATCTGCTCCAAGTAAAGTATCTCCTTGAGACGTAACTATATCAAGACCTATATATTCTTTTAATTGAGGAGAATCTACAGTTGTCAAGGTTAAGTCAGTGTTTTGAGCGAACTTAATATCACCTCCATCGTAATTTTTATGAATAACCGGTTTTACATCTTTACCATTTACGGCTGGTGAAGTATCTAGATGGGCTATTAGACCAATTGTTTGTACTTTTTCAAATCCTTTACTTGATGGTAAAAAAGCGTAAACGAAACCAAATTTATCGTGAACCACATCTTCTAGATTAAGGCTTTTTAACTCCTCAGCTAATAACTTTCCTAATTCAAATTGATTTTTGGTAGATGGAAAGGTTTTTGAAATCTCATCTGAAACAGTCCATATTTTGACATATCTCAAGAACCGGTCAATGGAATTATTTAATAAAAATGCTTGAATTTCTTTTGAAATGCTCATTTCAATCAAATAATGATTATGTATTTTTACATTTTAATTGATATGCAATTATTTTTAAACATAAAAAACTATAGTAAAAGTATTAATTGTGGTGAAACAAATGGATATAGAAGATGCTATCTATAAAAGAAGAACAATACGTAGATTTAAACAAAAACCAATAACTTATGAAATCTTAGAAAAAATCATTGATTTTGCTCGCGTTGCTCCTGCAGCAAGTAATATTCAAGGCCTTGAATATGTTATTGTTCATACACCAGAAATGAGGGAAAAATTATTCCCATTGGTAAGATGGGCTGCCTCACTTCCCCAAAATGAAAGGGTTCCAGAGGTCAACAGGCGTCCTACAGCTTACATTATTACCCTTGTAAATACTAATATAAAGAAAAGCTATTTTGATTATGATATAGGAGCTGCTGTTGAGAATATGCTCTTAGGTGCGGTAAAATATGGAATAGGAGGGTGTTGGATGGGAGCAATTGATGCAAAAGGAATTAGAGCGCTATTTGAAATTCCTGATTATTATGAAATTACACATGTAATAAGTTTGGGCTTTCCCGACGAAGAATCAGTTGTAGAATCGTATAAAGAATCTTTTAAATATTGGAAAGATGATAAAGGTGTAATGCATATTCCTAAAAGGGCTTTAAAAGATATAATTTTTAAGATTTATTGAAGTATTATTTTTTAAATGATATATTAAAATTAAAATAAATATATAAATAAGAATAAAAAACATAATTAATATAGAAATTAAATTAAAATTTAATAACTAGGGTGTAAATACTGAATTTGAAGTTAAGAATCTAAAATTTGGTATTTGGTCTAAATTATTAAAATGATATTAGATAAACAAAAAAGTTCAACTAATCAACTAGATAAATGGATTTTCAAGTTCATTATAATTGGCGATAGCTGTGTAGGAAAAACCTCCTTAATTAATCGATATGTGGAAAAAAGGTTCGAGGAGGACTATAAACCTACGATAGGCGTAAGTATTGTAAAGACAAGCGTAATTCTCGAACAAATTAAATCGAAAGTATCCCTAATTCTGTGGGATATGGCTGCGCAGGAAAAATATCAAAAATATCGAAAATTTTATTTCGAGGGATGTGTGGGGGCATTACTCGTTTATGATATAACCAGACAATCTACGTTTAATAATATCAAACCAAAGTGGTATAACGATTTTAAAAAATATGTTGGATTAAAAAATAGTGTTTTTCTTTTAATTGGTAATAAGAACGATTTAGAAGATGAACGAAATGTCAATAAAGAAGATGGAAAAAATTTGGCAAATGAAATTAATGCTGCTGATTTCATCGAAACGAGTGCTAAAAATGGTGACAATGTTGAAAAAGCGTTCTTAAGATTAATTCAAAAAGTTTTAGGGAATTACGAAGTAGCTTTTCAAATAGAATAACTTTTCTTATTTTATTAAAAAAATATTAAGAACCAGGAATTTGGAATTAAACTATATCTTCAGTTTAATTTCTTGATTTAAAAAAAGGAAAAAAAATGGATTTATCTATTACCAAATCTCGAATTTTTCGTCTATTTTTGCTCCGTAAACAATCAAATATGGAATAACGAGATCCCATACGCTTTGAAGGATGTTAAATAAAACTACAAAAATAAGATAAGATCCTAACAACTCAGAAGGATAACCAAGTGCAAGATATATCACAATATTAAAAGGCACCATTATCGCAATTCTAACAATTATCCCGATTACGCCGTAAGTCGCATAAATTTTTGGTTCTTTTAAAGTTCCGCTACTAACGTCTTTTTTAATATATCTCATTAACAAATAACTTGGAAGAATTAAAGCGGTTGTCGCAGTAAATTTCATTAGTGGACCTATGGGCGCAAAGGGGTCAAAAGGCATTAGCAAGAGCATACCAATTATAGCACTTATTAATCCTGCTAAAGGACCGAATATTAGATAACATATAACCCATATGATAGATATTGGGTCAAAATAGGCAAATCCTTCTGGCGTTCTCGGTAAAAACGCGGCGAGAAATGCAAGAACAAGTGACAATGCTCCAAAAATGGCTCCTCCTGCAATTTGTAATGTTAATCGAGATTTTTGTGACATAACACTTTCTTTTTCTTCAGTTTCTGACATTTTAAAACCATTTTCTAATTTTTTTTAATTTAAAAACTAATTGAAAGTTTGTTTCACCATATTTAACAATTTTGGAATTTACAAAAGCCTCATTAAAAGCGTTAATTTATTGTATAAGTTATTGATATTTGCCCTTAAGTTAATATTAATCCTAAAATTAATGATTCTCATTTTAAATAAAGATTTCAGTGAAGGATTCAATATCTCAAGATGATAAAATCTAAGATCTTATCTACTCATTTTTGGATAATTAAAAAAAATTTAGTTATAACCTATATTATTCTAACTTTTTGCTCCTGTTTCCTCAGCTTCTTTCCTCCTGCGCCTGCTCCACAACACCATGCATTTTCCTTATT
>SDNM01000244.1 GCA_004524385.1 Promethearchaeota archaeon | reverse complement strand
GTTGAACTTACAGCAGAAAAAGCATATGAATTCATGGATAAATGTAAAAAAGCAGAGAGGCGAAATAGATTTGAAAAGGCAATAGAATTTGCGAAGGAAGCTAAAGATATTTTCTCAAAAATGGGTTCAGATTGGATTAAAGAACAAAAAACAATACAAGAATATATTGATTCCTTAAACGAGAAAAAAAATGCGAGAGAGAAGTTATTTAAAACTAAAAAAGAAGAAATTGAACAAAAAGAACTCGCTTTAAAGAAAGAGGAAGAAGAATTCAAGGCAAGAATTGCAGCAAGAAGAGAAGAAAGAGCTAAAAGAATTAAGGAATTAGTTAAAAAATAAATAAATAAAAAAAATTTTAATTATACTATTAATTTTTCTTGAATCTCGCATTGAGATTCAATTGCTATAGGATTTAGGTTTTTATTAATAGATTCTTCAATCAAATATTCAGTTTTTATGAGATCTCTTATCCCCACTCGAATTGCTTCACTTCTGTTTGGAAATTTACCTTCGGACACTAAAATTTCTAAGACCTTAATGTATGCTTCTGGCAAATTAACGGAAATTAATTTTATTTTTATCACCATTTGTAGTTTAATTAACCTATTTCGATAATAGGTTATTTTCTTAATTATATTTATATATACGGGGGTGATATTTAAGCGTTTCAATGGAAACCGACCTCAAGTAATCCGACAAAAAAATTTAAATATATAAGATATATACATTATGTGTTATATGTAACAATAAAATTATGATTGGACTTAAATGTAAAAGAATGATATAAAATGGCAGACCTTCAAACTCAATTAATAGAACATTTAAAAAATGGAGAAGATTGGGAAAAAATGGAAACTCCTGTACCAGGAGTATATGTTGTTAAAGTACCAGCAACTAAAACCAGACCACCTTTACTTTTCTTGGAAATTAATCCACTTAAAGACGATGGAAAACCAATGAAAAGAAAAGGATTATTTGTGGGAAATAAAGAGATGCTTATAAAGTTTGGTGAAGCTTTAAACGATGATAAAGTGTATCAATTAATTCAGGAATTAGAACAAGTAAATCCTGAGATAAAGGGAGCAGGATCAATAAAGAAATTAAAGTTTTAAGAGTATTATCTAATATTTTTTCTTTTTTATAATCCATAATTAAATTGTAAAAGATTAAATTTTTGAAAAAAAAACATTTTTAATTAAATAATTTATTAACTAACTATACAAAGAAACTAAAAGTCTTAATTAGAAAAAAAATGGTGGAAATATTTGGTTGAAAAAGTTTGTTCGCAATGCGGTGGAAAATCGTTTAGAGTAGCACATGATGAGTGGATGGC
The DNA here is from genome assembly GCA_004524385.1 of Promethearchaeota archaeon. Taxonomy (GTDB): domain Archaea; phylum Asgardarchaeota; class Lokiarchaeia; order Sigyniarchaeales; family SOKP01; genus LW40-45. The sequence continues at coordinate 2,322 of SDNM01000244.1, read as the reverse complement.
AAGAACTTTTAGATTCGTAGAAAATGGTACTCTTGAAATGTGTGATGGTTGTGGAGCTAAATTTTTACTATGTCAAAAATGTGGCGGTCATTACACACGCGTACACCCTGCCCTAGAAGCCTGGGAGGTCTCAAAAGAATGCCCCAACTGTGGATTTGTCGATCCAGATGTTAAAGCATGGGACGGAGTATCTGCGAGATAGATGGCTTTTTTTTTATTTTTCTTTAATTTTTTTAAAAATTAAAACATTAACTCGCTCTCTTAAGGTAAATAAATTAGAAAAATTAAAATTTATAAGAGATAATTGAATAGAAATTACATATTCTTTTATTTTATTTATTAAGCAAAATGCAAGAAAATTTATATTAAAGCAAAAATATATTTTTATCTCATCAATTCGTTTTAAGGATTTATTATGAATAATATTAAAGTTGAAATCGCTTCTCCAGAGCATATAAACGCGTTAGAGGATTTTACGAGAGAAATAACAGAAAGTATGGGACAAAAATTTGATCCTAAGCGTTTCGACTGGGGAATTCGTCGCAGATTGTATGATCCTCTCCAATGTAATGGAATTTTTATTGCGATCGAAGAGGATAAAAATAAACCAGTTGGTATGATTATAGTAGAGCTTCGAATAGATCCATTTGGTTTGTCTGAAGGATATATTAAACAATTTTTTTTAATGGAGGATTATAGAAGTAAAGGTGTAAGAGAGGTTTTATTACAAAAAGCTCTCAACCATTTGAAGAAAATTAAGGTTGAAAAAGTTAAAGTCAATATTCAAGAAGAAGCTTTGAAAGCCTCAAATCTTTACGGAGAAATGGGATTTAAAAAAATATACGAAGTCTTAGAATTAGACCTCACGAAAGATTTTGCTAACGACTAAATTTATTAGGAAATATAAATATGACTCTTGACTTAAGGATCCCTTGGGTTGAAAAATATAGGCCTAAGAGTTTTGATGATATTGTGAGTCAAAACATTGCAATAAATAGTTTAAAAGCCTTTATAAAAAAAGGCAATATGCCTCATATGATTTTTACGGGTCCGGCAGGCACTGGGAAGACAAGTGCTGCGTTAATTATAGCAAAAGAAATGTTAAAAGGAGAAAATTATTATAGAGATCTTTTAGAATTAAACGCTTCTGATACTGTAAGGATGGATTATGTAAGAAGCGTTATAAAAGATTTCGTAAATCAAAATATGATTATCAGAAAGAAAGATTCTTTAAAAATTGTCATTTTAGACGAAGCTGATAACATTCCAAATCAAGTTCAACAGGCTCTTAGGCGTATTATGGAAAGAGCCTCAACAAAAGTAAAATTTATTCTAATGTGCAATTATATAAATAGAATCATAGATCCGATAATCTCGCGATGTGCTGTTTTCAGGTTTGTTAACCTTCCTAAGGAGAAAATTGTAGAAAGATTAAAATATATTGCTAAGCAAGAAAATTTATCTATTCCTGAAGATAAATCGGAATTATTTTTTGATACATTATTCTTTATTTCAGCGGGAGATTTAAGAAAAGCAATAAATACGTTGCAAATGTCTGTTGCTCTTGATTTGCTAGAGAATTTAGATGTTAATGAAATTTTAAAAATCTCCGGATTCATGGATCAAGAAACTTTAGAGAAGTTTATTGAAGTATTTCAAGCTAAAGATTTTAAAGGAGCTAGAAAAATTGTGAACTCTATTGAAACATATGACAGCAGAAATTTAATCAGACAACTTATAGGAATTTTGCCAAGAATTAATTTACAGCCTAATGTTCTTAATATTTTACTTGCCTTTTTTGGAGATATTGATTACAAAATAAGCCAAGGAGCAGACGACCAAATTCAGATATTAGCTTTAGTAGCTGAAATTATAAATCAAGTAAATAAATGAGGAAAATAACGTGAATAATGAAATTCCAATTTGGAGAATCAAATATTTACCAAAAACCTTGGATGAAGTTTGTGGAAGAGAGAAAATAAAGGAAAGATTAAAAAGTATCATTAAGCAGGGAAATTTTCCTCATCTTTTATTTGTAGGTTCTGAAGGTATTGGAAAAGCTACTTTAGCAACTTTATTTTCAAAAAAATTTCTTGGCAGATTTTACGATGCTAATTTTAAATTAATTTACGCTAATGTTCCGTTAACTGAGGAGGAAAGAAGCCAAGCGAGGTCTGAAGCGTATGTCTCAAAGAGCAAAATAGGGAGCATAGCTGGAAAGAGAATTACAACACCAGCATTTATCAAAGTTAAAGTCAAACCTTTTGTTCAATTAAAAGTATTAGGTGGTGCCCCTTTCAAAATCTTGATCGTTAAAAATTT
>SDNM01000243.1 GCA_004524385.1 Promethearchaeota archaeon | reverse complement strand
TGCGGATCCTGTCAAACAAGTTGCTATTTTGTATTTAGAATAAATCTTCAGAACTTATTTTTTATAAAGAAAATTCTTAATAATTTGAATATATATTCAAATGTTAACCTTCAAAGGTGAATTACAATGTTTGAAAAAAGTATAGGTATACCCCTATTAGGAGATAAATTTCCTGAAATGGAGGTTCAAACGACTCATGGGATGATGAAATTACCAAATGATGCAAATGAGGGAGGTAAATGGTGGTTTATCTTATTTAGCCATCCTGCAGATTTTACCCCTGTTTGTACTACTGAATTCCATGCGTTTGCTGTGAGAAATGAAAAATTTCAAAAACTCAATACTCGATTAATAGGGCTCTCTATCGATCAAGTATTTGCCCATATAAAATGGGAGGAATGGATTAAAGATAATCTTAAAGTAGAGATTCCATTCCCAATTATTGCTGATGATGGAACAGTAGGAAAAAAGCTAGGAATGATCCATCCAGGAAAAGGTTCAAATACAGTTAGAGCGGTTTTTGTTGTAGATCCCGAAGGAAAAATTCGACTTATTCTATATTATCCCCAAGAAATTGGTCGTAATATGGACGAAATTCTTAGAGCAGTTAAGGCACTCCAAACAGCCGATGCAAATAAAGTTGCAACTCCTGCAAATTGGCCGAATAATGAATTATTTGGAGATCATGTAATTATCCCTCCAGCAAAAGATGTTAAAACAGTAAAAGAACGTCTTGCAAATGCAGGAAAGGATTATGAATGCTTAGACTGGTGGCTCTGTCATAAAAAATTATAATTTACTCATTTTTTTTTTTTAAATTTTGAAGTAGCTATAAAAATCTTTGAAATTTTTTATTATAATTCCGAATTTCTATAGGTTTATCTGAAAGTTTTTCAGTTTTTTCTTTTTATTTCGTGAAATTTCTTTAATCTTTAGCCCATGGTTCTATCGGTTTGTTTTATAAAATATAATAAAAAATGAAAAAATTTATATTTGGAATTATTATATATATATTAAATAAAAATATATATAAGAAGAGAAAATATAACTCACACAAAGTGATGTAAAATAACAATTCAGCAAGATATTGTTTTATTTCCTGGATGTATGATATCTTATCGCTTGCCTTTTATTGAAGTATCAATTAGAAAGGCGTTAGAGTTTTTTGGAATTCAATTTAGTGAAAATTCGCGATTTTCATGTTGTCCTGAGCCGAATGGTATAAAAAACTCGGATGAATTAATTTATTCAATTACAGCGGCGAGGAATTTAGCTCTTGCTGAAGAAAATAATAGAAATATTTTAACACCTTGTAATGGTTGTTTTGAAACTTTAAAGGGGATAAGATCAGAAATAAAATCTGATCTTCATTTTCGAGATAGAATGAATTCTCACCTTGAAAAAATAGATTTAAAAGTTACGGGAGAACGTGATGTTTTCCATTTAGTTGAATTCTTTCATAAATTAGGAAAAGATATAATTAAAGATAACATAAAATATCCATTAACGGGATTACGTGTCGCTGTTCATTATGGTTGTCATTTTCTTAGACCTAGTAATAAAATACAGATGGATGATCCCATGGAGCCCCATATTTTTGATGAATTAATTGAAGATTTGGGAGCTAAGAGTGTTGATTATGACAGAAAAATGGATTGCTGTGGTGGAAGTCTCGCAAGGGCAGATAATCCAGATTCAGGGATGGAAATGACCCATACTAAACTAGAAATTATGAAAGAAAGGAGAATTGATTGTATAGTTGTCGGGTGTCCACAATGTTTTACTCAATTTGACCATATACAGCAAGATCTCAAAAAATTAGATTATGAATATGACATTCCTGTGTTATATTATTCAGAACTTTTGTGTATAGCACTTGGGATCGACATCAGGGATACTATAAGAAGATTTCATAGGATATCTGTTGATAAAATCTTTGACAAAGTGGATTTAATTCACCAAAAGAATGAAGAAATTAAAAAATATTTTGATATTGAATTCTTGAAGAAATGCCATTCATGTGGGGCATGTAATAATGACTGTCCTGTTGCTAAGATTACATCATTTGATCCTAATAATATAATTAAAAAAATCCTTGAAGGTGATTTGGAGAAAATTTTAGAAGATCCCTCTATTTGGATGTGTCTTGATTGTTATGTTTGTTATGAATTATGCCCTATGAGGGTTGGATTAGTTGATATTTTTACAACTTTAAGAAATTTAGCAAGAGAAAGAGGATATATTACAAAAGGATTTGAAGATCAATTAAATTCCTTTAAAAGAATGGGAACCGTTGCGATGTTTTCCCGTTCAGCAAGGAAGAGGGTTGGTTTATCATCGAGTAAACCTCAGATTGATGATCTGAAACAAATCATTAACGAACTTAAAATTGAAAAAAAATTGGAGGAGAAAAGTTAAGAATGAGATGGGAGAATTATACAAGTCCCTCTGAAAAATTTAGAAATGAAAGAGTCTTTGATGGATGTGGGATAACAGGATTTATAAATATTGATGGGACTCTCACTAAAGGAGATAATATCATAAATATGTTAGGAATCTTGCATGATCGAGAAAATGGACTTGGTGCGGGTTTCGCAGCATATGGAATTTATCCGCAATATAAAGATTTCTATGCGCTCCATTTTCTTTTTGATAATGATCAAATAAGATCGAATACAGAAGATTTTCTAGTTTCAAAAGGAGTTGTGGTTTTTTCTGAGCCAATCCCAACTAAAAAACGAAGTAATGTTGATAATCCTCCTATTACGTGGCGAATGTTTTTCGAGCCAAAAGAAATGAAAAGTTTATCTCAGGATGAACAAATGATTCAACTTGTAATGGAAATTAATGAAAAGATTGAAGGAGCTTTTATAATGTCCTCAGGTAAGAATATGGGTGTCTTTAAAGGTAACGGATGGTCACATGAAATTGCAGATTATTATAAAATTAAAGATTATGAAGCATACATGTGGCTAGGCCATAGTCGCTTTCCAACAAATACTCCTGGTTGGTGGGGGGGTGCTCATCCTTTTAATTTACTAGGGACGTCTGTTGTTCATAACGGTGAGATTACATCTTATGGAACCAATATGCGATACTTAGAATCATTTGGTTATAAATGTACATTATTTACAGATACAGAAGTTATAGCTTATTTATTTGATTTATTAGTTAGAAGGCATAAGATTCCGATTCCTATTGTTAGCTTAGCATTGGCACCTCCACTTTTTAGTGAGATTGAAAGGATGGATAAAAAATATCAGCTTGCGCTTAAAAATATCAGAGCCACCTATCGATCAGCTATGTTGAACGGTCCATTTTCCATTGTTGTAGGTCAAAATGAACATATACCTACTCTAATCGGCTTGACAGACAGGAAGAAATTGAGACCTTTAATTGCTGCAATATCAGAAGATGAAAATACAATATATTTGAGTAGTGAAGAGGCTTCCTTTAAAAGATTGATGTTAGATTCTAAAAACCCTTTTAAATTCAAAGAAATTTGGCACCCCCGCAGTGGTACAGCTGTTATAGCGAGATTAGGTGAGGGATTAATTAGAAATGGGCTTGAATTACCCTTTGAAAAATTACAATTATCAGTTATGGGGGTATAAAAAGTGTCAATAAGTCATTTAGTACCAACCTATTTTAGAGTAAATATT
>SDNM01000242.1 GCA_004524385.1 Promethearchaeota archaeon | reverse complement strand
TATAAGTTTACGCAACCGAGTAGTAAGGAGGCGGCCTGCAGAGCCGTTGCGCAAGCAGCGTGGGTGCAAATCCCACCGCTGGCTCCATTTTATTAATAATTAAGATGTTTAAACTTGATTTTTTGGTGATCTCAATATTTTGATGGTTTATAATAGCTTGACATTCCAGAAAGAGGAATTCAAAACAATCAAACCAAATGAAGTTCTAATGTATGTCTGTGGTCCCACGGTGTATGATAGTCCTCATTTGGGGCATGCTAAATCTGCCGTTGCTTTTGATCTTGTCCATCGTTATTTAAAGTTTAAAGGCTATAATGTAAAATTAGTAAAGAATTATACTGATATTGATGATAAAATAATAAAAAGAGCAAATGAAAGGAACATAGATTTTAATACATTATGCGAGCAATATATAAAAGAATACGAGGATATCATGAATGCTTTAAACGTCGAAAAGGATTATATGAATCCACGAGCTACGGAAACCATCGATTTTATGATTGAAGTAATTCAAGGATTAATTAAAAATGAGCATGCGTATGAAAGAAATGGTTCTGTATATTATTCTGTTAAAACTTTTCCAAAATATGATTCGATATTTCAGAATGTAAAAGCAGGAGAGCTACACGATGACAATGAGGATATTGAAGATCAAGATATTGCCTATGGAGATGATAAAGAAGATCGCCGAGACTTTGCGTTGTGGAAAAAACACAAAGAAGGAGAACCTTATTGGGAAAGTCCCTGGGGTAAAGGTCGCCCTGGATGGCATATTGAGTGTTCCTCCATGTCAGTTAATATTTTAGGTGAAACTCTTGATATCCATGGAGGGGGTCAAGATTTAAAATTTCCACATCATCGAAACGAAATAGCTCAATCAGAAGGATATACAGGTAAGAAATTTGCAAATTATTTTATGCACAATGGCTTTGTTAATATAGATGATGAAAAAATGTCAAAAAGCCTCGGAAATTTCTTTTTAGTTTCGGAGGTTATAAAAAATTACGACCCAATGGTAATAAGACTATTTCTTTTTTCAAGCCATTATCGAAGTTCTATCAATTACTCGTTAGACAATATGAATCAAGCTCAAAAAAACTACAATAGGCTTTTAAGTACTATTAGAAATATCCATGAGCTAAATATACAAGATATTTCTTCTAAAAATATTAAAGAGTTGATTTTAGAAATCGAAAAGGCAGAAAAATCAATTATCAAAGCTATGGATGATGATTTTAATACTCCCATCGCTCTCGCTGAATTCTTAAGATTATTTAGAGTTATAAACAGAGAAGTATTGGAAAATAAATTACCTATTAATAAAGATTTCAAGGATAAATTTTTTAATTTTGTAGATAATATGAATAAGATATTTGGTTTATTTCCGAATCTAAAAAGCCAATTAGCGCTAGGAGATGAGGTATCACTTGATGAAAAGGGATCTACTATTCAGAATTTATTGAAAATCATTTATGATGTTAGAGCTGAGTTGAGAACCCGAAAAATATATGACCTAAGTGATAATATCCGGGATAAATTAAAAGAATTAGGCATTAATGTTGAGGATAAATGATTAAAATTCGGCCAATTTTATTTTTCCATTATAATACAGCATTTTTCCATCAAAACTAATTTCTACACAGATAATATTGATTTTTTTTTTCCTTGCCTCACTTAATTTTTTAGAGAATTTAGGATCTGTTTCCCAATTAGGAGCAAAGCTGTTTGCTTTTCGGAATATCAAGAATAATATTATTCCTTTATGTTTAATTATTTCTTCTACATGACGTGTTCCACGTTCCGTTGGAGCATCTGGAAATAATGCAAGACCATTTCTCACTAATGTACATCCTTTGACCTCTAAAGGTATTCCATCTAGTACAAAATCAATTCTGCTTTTTCCTATAGTAATTTCCTTATTTATCTCTCTTATTTTTGAGAATTCAGGTAGATAAGAAAAAATTTTCATGGCGATTTTTGAATGTTGTGCACTATCAATTAAAACCCAATCGTTGTTATGTTTAACGGCTTTTATGTAGTATTTCAATTTACCACTTGAATTAGTAAAAAGCACTTCAGCCCCCTTAATTAGTAATTCCTTCAAGCGTCCAGGATCGTGGACATGTGCACTTTCCACCCTTCCACCATATTTAATTTCAGCAATAAAACGGTTCGGTCGGGATAAAAATATCCCTTTCTTTAAATTAGGTATCTCAAAAACAGGATTTTTTATTTGCTCCATAAATAATTCTCTTCTTTAAAATTGGGTCTACTTGATAAATTATAAATCAATATTAAAAAATTGCTTTATGGAATATAATATAAAGAGATAAAAGGATTTCTTATTTAAGAATACATGTGAATAAAGCAAATAATACGGAGACAGTAGAGAGTTATCGATTTCACCATATCGACACTAATAAATGTCGAAAATGTACGAGTTATGATTGTGAAGAAGCTTGCTTTAGAGGGATTTATCACGTGATCAATAAAGATTCAGAACCTAAATGCATTGTTATAGAAGACCGTGAAGATCGGTGTATAAAATGCCATATTTGTACGACTCAGTGTAAATTTGGCGCAATTATAATAGATTAAAACAAAAAAAGTAATTCTTTTAAAAACATTAATCTTCTTTTTTTCCTAAGAATTCGTTTTAAAAATCCTTTAAATATTTCAATTGAAATTCTAAATTCTAATTTATAAAATATAAATTGTTCAAAAAACTATTTTAGATTAGAAGAAAAATAGTAATAATTAGGATTTTTAAAAATGATCAGTGAAAAATTAAAGCTAGACGATATTGACCGAAAAATAATAACCCTAGTTCAAGAAGATCCAAATCTTACTCATACTGAAATTGCCGAAAGGATTGACAGAAGTCAACCAACAGTTGGGATGAGAATTAGGAAATTAGAAAAATCAGGAGTTCTTCAATTTCAGCCTGGAATTAACTTCAAAAAGGTTGAGCTTTTTTTAGCCATGGTTGAATTAAACACAAAAGATCCTGATATTATAATGGAAATGGCAAGATATTGTCCATTTATGCTCAATGCATTTAGAGTTAGTGGTGTGCATAATATTTGCGTTCTTCTGGCAAGTTCGGACATGCATAAGCTTGAAAATGTTGTAAATTATCACTTTCGTGGAAAACCAGATATAAATAGGGTTTCTATGGAAATTATAACAGACATAGCGAACGATTTAATAATGCCCATAGATTTTGATTCTGAAGATCATAACCCAACAATAGAAGAAGGCTGCGGGGAGAAATGTAAATATCTCATCGCCAAAAGAGAAGGTAGGATTTAAAAAAAATAAGAATTTACTTATTCTTCTTTTTCAATCTCTTGAAACTTAAATTTGGGTATCTCTTCTTTTAGATGACATCCTGGTCCGCAATATCTGCCATCAAAATCTTCGATCGTAAAGTCAATAGGGACAACAAAATCGTGAATGCTTTCAATTAAAATATTAGTTTTAACATTAATAACATTCGGATCTTTACGAAAGCATAAATCAATTAATCTCTCAATAGTTTGCAAATCTGAAGCAGATATAATACATAATAGGTTGTATTCCCCACTAATTTTAAAAGCGTGATTAATAAAAGGACAATCCTTAATTTTTTCTACAATATTTTCGACATCTTTTGTGGAGATGAATACAATTGTCGATACAATATCGACCTTTTTAATATTAAATC
>SDNM01000241.1 GCA_004524385.1 Promethearchaeota archaeon | reverse complement strand
CCCTAATAATTCAATGGAAGATTCTGTTTCGATATTCAAGTTTTGTATTGTGATTTCTTTTTTTCTTGGTTGATCCAAGAGAAAAACATAGAGAATATTACTTTTGCGGGTATATCTTACTTCAATATTATCTATTGTCTTACTATTCGGCTTTTTCCATGGGCGGGTACCATAAATAGCCTCACCATTAATTTTAAGCCATTTCCCGAGTTCATAAAGACGATTTTTTTGTATCTCAGGAATAGTCCCATCTGCCATTGGACCAACATTTAAAAGAAGATTTCCATTTTTACTCACAATATCTATTAGCATTCTAATTAAGCCTTCCAAACTTAGATGGTCCTCTTCTTTCTCAAACTTATTATATCCAAATGAGTTACCAATACCCCTACATGCCTCCCATTTGAATTTTTTCTTTCTTTTAAATGATGTATATTCAGGAGTTTGGAAATCATAATGATTTTTCTCAACTTTTTTCTCATCTACTAAGAAATGATTCCATCTGTTATTTATTACTCCATCAGGGGTTTTGTTATAGAAATAGGCAATAAGCTCATGAAGATTATTTCCGGGAGGATATCCCATATCACTCCAAAGAATCGTAGGTTTATAATTATCTATCAATTCATACCAATGCTTAGTAACATAGTCAGTATATTCTGGAGGATTTTTATAACATCCATGAAATGTGGGTCCATTTTTTATAGTATTGGGGTTAAATGTCCAGTCCCAAGCGCTACAGTAGTAATATCCCATTTTCATCCCCCTCTTTTTTACAGCTTCAGTCAATTCTCCTACAATATCCCTCTCTGCTATTGAAATATCCAAATTAGGATTAGGTTGTTTGCTGGGCCATAAAATAAAACCATCACAATGTCTAGTAACAAGTATAACATATTTTGCCCCAACTTCTTTAAAAATCTCCGCCATCTCATCGGGATTCCATGATTTTATCGCTTCGTTAAACATAGGTATAAAGTCATAATAAGAAAAATCTTTTCCATAAGTATTATTATGATATTCTTGAGTAGGACTACCCTCGATTTTCATAGTGTTCAAATACCATTCTGCATATGGATTATTCTTAAAATGTGCTTCCATACCATGTTTTTGCATGTTTTCCATCATGTCAATTCCTGTTATAGCAAAAGCGGGAACAGAGAATAGGCCCCAATGGATAAATATTCCAAATTTAGCATCATCAAACCACTCTGGGACTTGATGCTTACTTACTGATTCAAGAGTAGGTTCATATTTCATTTTGACTCATTATTTTTTTATTATCATCGATTATCTTAATTTATTAGAAAATTTTTATGTTTATAATTATTGTCAAAAGTAATGAGACAATTTGATTATGAAATTCAACCTATACCGTTAAGAACAGTTAAAATCACCGATAATTTCTGGAAGTATCGAATTGAAACCAACCGTAAAGTAACAATTCCATATGCGCTTAAGAAATGTGAAGAAACACATCGTATCGATAATTTTTCAAAAGCGGGAGGATTGATCGATGATGATATAAAACCAAATCTTCCTTATAATGATTCAGATGTGTTTAAAATTATTGAAGGTGCTGCATATTCTTTAAGTGTGAAACGGGATCCTCAGCTCGAGAAATATATTGATGAGATCATAAGAAAAATTGCTGCAGCACAGGAGGAGGATGGGTATCTGTATACAACGAGGACAATAAATCCAAAAAGACCACATTTATTTGCAGGAAGAAAACGATGGAAAAAAGTTTCGACTACTAGTCATGAATTATATAATATGGGACATCTATATGAAAGTGCTATTGCTTATTATCAGGCAACAGGTAAACGTGTGCTATTGGATGTTGCAATTAGAAGTTCTGAACTGATTGATAAAGTATTCGGGCCCGGAAAAAATGAAAGTACACCTGGGCATCAAGAAATTGAGATTGGTTTGATTCGACTATATCGCGTAATTGGTGATGAAAAATATTTAAAATTGGCAAAATTTTTCCTTGATGTACGTGGCCCTAATGGTTATGAATATAACCAAACACACAAGAAAGTTATTGAACAGGATGAAGCAGTTGGGCATGCCGTTCGCGCGACATATATGTATTCTGGTATGACGGATATCGCAGCACTTACAAATAATAAAGATTATATTAAAGCAATTGATCGTATATGGGATAATGTTGTCTCAAAAAAATTATCCATTACAGGCGGTATCGGATCTAATATTAAATTAGAAGCTTTTGGAAATAATTACGAGCTTCCAAATATGGCAACATACAATGAAACTTGTGCTTCCATTGGTAATGTCTACTGGAATCATCGACTTTTCTTATTACACGGAGATGGTAAATATTTTGATGTAATAGAACGAACCTTGTTTAACGGACTTATCTCTGGTATCTCATTGGAGGGAAAATCTTTTTTTTATCCTAATCCGCTCGCTTCAGATGGACAATATAGCCGTAGTCCTTGGTTCGATACTTCTTGCTGTCCTTCAAACTTAACACGATTTATGGCATCAATTCCAAGTTATATATATGCTCAAAAAGATGATATTTTATATGTAAATCTTTTTATTGGGAGTGCTGCTACAGTTTTTATAGATGAAAAACCAGTAGTAATCACTCAAGAGACAGATTATCCTTGGAATGGTATAGTAAAAATCATAATGAATGTTCAGGAAAGTAGTGATTTTACGATTGCCATCCGAATTCCTGGTTGGACCCAGAATCGCCCCGTACCAAGCGACTTGTATCTTTATCTGAATGAAAGCAATGAAGAAGTGAACCTTAAAGTTAATAATAATTCAATTGATTTTATTAATGAAAAAGGTTTTGCATGTATTCGGCGCACATGGAGAGATGGAGATACTATTGAATTTAAAATGCCGATGCCCATCAGACGTGTGGTTGCACATGAAAAGGTTAAAAATAATCTAGGAAGGGTTGCACTAGAACGTGGGCCGATTGTTTATTGTGTTGAGGGGATTGATAATAAAGTAGACCATGTGTTTAATCTCTTTTTAGATGATGCTGATAATCTTACATCTGTTTATCATAAAGATATGCTTAATGGAATCGTTGTTATTACAGGTGCTATTCATTACCTTAAAAATGGTGAAAACGAAAAAGTCGAAAAGGACTTTCTAGCCATTCCATATTATGCTTGGGCTCATCGTGGAAAGGGTGAAATGACGGTATGGCTGATACGAGATCTAAAGGCTTACAAATCATCCAAACTCGCATCCAAATGACATTCCGTATACCTTTTTAAGCAGTATATTTAATCATAACTTTAATTATATGTTTATACTTGTTGGAGTAACTTTTTTATAAGGACCGCTAGTAATATTAGGAAATCCTGGATTTAATTTAATAATTAAAGCAAGATGAAAGACTACCCAAGCTCCACATAAATCGCAATTTACATCGTTTCCATAACAACAAAATGGACGCTCAAAACTCTCCTCTCCAAGATACAGAGGAAGCATATAACTCAATACAGGGCAATTATTTGTTATTTCTAAGGCGTTCTGAGATAGCATAAGCTCTAGAACCATAGAGTTGTTTAAAATATAGTTAGGATATTTTTTCTTTAGAGCCATAAGGTTTTTTATTACCTTATCTCGTTCTTCTAAATCTTTCCAGCCCAATCCAGTAGTATCATTCTTTTTCGGTACGTAAAATGTGAAGTTTATTCCTCGTAGAGGGGTCTCTTT
>SDNM01000240.1 GCA_004524385.1 Promethearchaeota archaeon | reverse complement strand
ATGAACAATCGTTTGTTGTTGAAAAGAAAAAAGGAGAGAGATTAATTTTAAGACCAGAGCTTACTCCAACGCTTGCGAGAATGATTGCTAAAAGAAGTCAGGAAATTAAGAAGCCAATACGTTGGTATTCAATCCCTACTTGTTATAGGTATGAGCGTCCACAAAAAGGGCGAAGAAGAGAATTTAAGCAAGTAAATTTTGATATTTTAGGAGAAGATAGTCTTTATGCTGAATTAGAGATATTTAGCATCAGCGTCGATATTTTTACGAGTTTTGGTGCAACTGCCGATCAATTTCAGATTTTTTATAATAATCGTAGGTTTATAGACACTATTTGTGAGCTTATTCTTGAGGTTCCTAAGGATCAAATGCCTCTCGTCTTTAAGATTTTAGATAAATCAGATAAAATGGAAGCAAGCGAATTTGAGAAGTATGTTATTGATTCTTTCCAAGATGAATTCATTGTTCAAGGAATCTTGAAACTGAAGGATTCTAACGGAATACAAGAATTATTGGATAAATTTGATAATATTCCTGAAAAATTTTACGATTCTGAGGGATATAAGGAAATTAAATCTTTAGAAGATCTAATCAATGAAACGGGACTTTCAGAATTTTGTACATTCTCATCGAGTGTTGTAAGAGGATTAGATTATTACACTGGAACCGTATTTGAGGTATATGATACAGGGAAAGAAAATATAAGAGCTATTTTTGGTGGTGGAAGATATGATGATTTATTATCTTTATTTTCTGAGGAGCAATTATCTGGGATTGGATTTGGAATGGGAGTGCTGATGTTCTCTTTATTTTTAAATACTTATAATTTAATTCCAGACTTTGTTTATGAAAGGGATTTCTCTGATACAGTTTATATTACGTGCGTCAACGAATCCGTAGCCAAATACGCTATCCAGCTCGCAGATATTATTCGGGGTGAAGATTTTCCTTGTATTATTGATTATAAATTTAAGAGTTTAAAAAGTCAATTGAGCAGAGCGAGTGAGTTAGGGATTCTAATAGCTTTAATCGTTGGAGAAAAAGAGATGGAACAAAATGAAGTCTCAATAAAAAATATGGCTACAAATAAACAAAAAACAATAAATTCTGAAGATATAATAGAGGAAATTTACAAAATTCTTGATGAATTAGAAGAAATGGAATCAGAATAATAGAAAATTCTAAAAGAAATTAAGAGAAGTAATTGTAAATTACCCCAGACTACAGATAAAGCAATGAATGGAATCAAAAAAGTATTATACTGGGGAAACTGGAATGATTTTGAGATAAAGAATTAGAAAGATCTAATTAATTATGTATTTATATAAAGTAATATCTTCTTATTACCCCAAGTTGTATATTCAAGGTATATACAATTCTTAGAAAAAGTAAAAGGAGCAAAAATATCCTTAAACAAAAAAGAATAAAATTTAATAACTCTAAAAATCTAAATTTTCTATGATAGATATTAGAAGAGAGGGTGTTTTACTTGAAGCGACTGATTTAGAATTTGAAAATCAAGCAGTTTTAAATCCTACAATATATCAAGAGGGTAGGACTCTTCATATGTTCTACCGTGCAGTAAGACAGGGGAATTATTCAAGTATTGGATATATTAAATTAAATGGACCGTTAGATATTATTGAAAGAAAAGAAGAACCAATAATTTTTCCCGAATATGACTATGAAATCCACGGTGTCGAAGATCCTCGGATTGTTTTCCTCGATGGGATCTTTTATCTTTTTTATACAGCATATGATGGAAAAAATGCAAGAGTTGCATTCGCAACGAGTAAAGATTTGGTTAATTGGGAGAAACATGGACTAATTACTCCTTCAATGAGATATGAAGATGCTAAAGACTTATTCAAGCAATCGCGGTTGAAACATAAATATTATCACTTTGTATCTTATATAAAAGATATAACTGCTCCAGATGTTCTTTTATGGGAAAAAGATAGTTATTTATTCCCTAAAAAATATAACGATAACTTTTTTTTTATACATAGGATATTACCAGACATTCAAATGATTTCTTTCAAAGACTTCAATCAATTAAAGGATCTAACATATTGGGAAGAATATTTAAAGAAATTAGACCATTATGTCTTGATGGAGCCTGAATATGGTTATGAGTCTCACATAGGAGCTGGAGCACCTCTAATCAATACATCATTAGGTTGGCTCTTAATCTATCACGCAGTTGAGGATACTAACGCAGGTCAAATCTATCATGCCTCTGCAGCATTACTTGAAAAGGATCCGCCCTTTAGAGTCATTGGTCGGCTAAAGAAACCGCTTTTTTCTCCAAAGGAAGATTACGAGAAAATGGGGGATGTTTGGAATGTAGTATTCCCTACAGGCACTGCAATTTTCAAGAAGAGATTGTATATCTATTATGGAGCCGCCGATAAGCGAGTAGCTGTAGTATCATGTAATCTTAATGCGTTATTAAAAAAGTTAATACAATCCCGATCCAAATTCGATGTAGATATCGGATTCCTTGCTGGAGAAATCTTCAGAAAAGCTTTAAGAAAAGAAATTGCTTTGGAACAACTGGAGGAAGAGTATAAAGACAGACGAGAGTTATTATTAATGGCAATAGGTTGGCTAGCGAGGGAAGAAAAAGTTATTATTAGATGGGAAAATGGTAAGGTAAAAATCTGGACAGGAAATATTAAATAATTAACTGTCGAATTAATAAAAAATTGTGAGTTGTTGAAAAAATATGAGAAGATATCCAAATCTGAAGACTATTGCGTTCATCGGGAATTATCTCCCGAGGAGATGTGGTATTGCAACATTTACCAGTGATTTATTACAAGCTGTTGCTAAAGAAGGAGATAAAATCGATTGTTGGGCAATCGCGATGAATGACATACCAGAAGGGTATGCCTATCCAAAACAAGTTCGTTTTGAATTGAACGTTAATTCTATAGCAGATTATCAATTAGCTGCAGAGTTTCTTAATGTAAATAAGGTTGATGTTGTTTCGCTTCAACATGAATACGGAATATATGGAGGAGATTATGGTAATCTTATTTTAAGTTTAATTCGAAATCTAAGAATGCCAGTTATTACTACTTTACACAGTATTTTGCCAAATCCAAATACAACACAAGAAAAAATAATAAAATCTATTGCCGAAATTTCAAGTAAAATAGTAGTCATGAGCCAAAAAGCAGTATCGTTTCTAAAAGATATTTATAAAGTTCCCAAAGAAAAAATTGCTTTAATCCATCATGGAATTCCTGATCTACCATTCATAGATCCTAATTTTTTCAAGGATCAATTCGGAGTAGAAGGAAAAAAAGTGTTTTTAACATTTGGTCTTATTAATCCCGGCAAAGGAATAGAAGTAATGATTGATGCTTTGCCAGCAATCATTCAAAAACATCCTGATGTCGTTTATATTATATTAGGTGCGACTCATCCAAATATAAAAAAAGAAAATGGCGAAGCTTATCGTCATTCTCTTCAAAGAAGAGCTCGAGATCTTGATGTTGAAAACAATCTCATTTTTCATAATAGATTTGTTGATTTAAATGAATTGTGTGAGTTTCTAGGCGTTGCCGATATATATATCACACCCTATTTAAATAAGGAACAAATTACCTCTGGAACCTTAGCCTATGCTCTTGGTGCAGGTAAAGCGATAATATCAACACCTTATTGGTATGCTGAGGAGATTCTAGCTGAAGGAAGGGGAATTATCGTCCCATTCAATGATTCCAATTCTAT